>JANPKX010000086.1:0-10515 GCA_031426235.1 Alphaproteobacteria bacterium
AGCCGATCGGCATGGAGCGCGACGCCATCTGGATGGTCGATCCGGGCGGACGCGAGCGGGGCGGCTGCTGCATGTCGATGACCCTGCGTGACTATGGCCGGGTGGGGCAGTTCATTCTGGACGGCGGCGTGGCGCGGGGCCGCGAGGTGCTGCCCGACGGTTGGGTCGCCGAGGCCACCTCGACCCAGATCACCAACGGCATTCCCACCGGCTATGGCTATTTCTGGTGGATGCGGCCCTACGGCAGCTACCAGGCGGTCGGGATCTTCGGCCAGTCGATCGATACCTTCCGCGAGGACCGGATCATCGTCGTGACCAACGCCGCCTGGCCTGCCGCGACCGGGCGTGAGCTCAGCGCCGCCAGAGCCGCCTTCATCAACGCCGCCCGCGCGGCCGCAAGGTCGCTGTGACGGTTCGGCGTGTCGCCCTGGCGGTCACCATGGCGTCCGTCCTGACTGGCGGCGCCCAGGCCGCGCCAACGACGCTCGAGAAGGCCGGCTGGACCCTCGTGACGGCGAGCGATGACACTGCGGTCTACATGCGCGCCGCGCCTCCGGAAGGCGGCCTGCGCCGGGTCTGGACAGCTTATGACGCCGCCAAGGTGCTGCAGCGCGACGGCTTCAGCTTCCGCTCGGTCTCCAGCCTCGGCGAATTCGACTGCAAGCAGAACCGCAGCCGGGTGGTGGACGAGACCTACCATGACGCACCGGCCCTCAGCGGCCGATCGTGGCGGTCGGCCAAGTTCATCCCCACGCCGTGGGCCACGCCCGCGCCGGGATCGGTGGGCGCGATCCGCATGGCCTTCGCCTGCCGCGCGCTGAGCGATACCTGACGGCTATCGACTCGTTGCCGATAAGTAACTGGCGATCAGCAACCCTGAGGGGGCATATCGCGTATATGCAGAGCGGTGCGGTGAAATCGCTGATTCACCCGGGCCGCGAAGCGCTGCTACTCCACGTCTGTCCTGCCCCAAGGACGCCCCGCTCCCCACGGGGTCACCACCCAAGCTGAAAGACAAGACCATGAGCCTCTCCGCCCTCGGGCGTCACCTGCACAGGGCCTTCCCCACCCTGCTGACGCTCGCGATGGCCGTCCTGGTCATCGGCTTCGCCACGGCCGGCCTCGTCGCCTGACGAGCCCGCCACGGCCTGGCGAATCGAAGAGGACCCGCAAGGGTCCTTTTTTGTTGCCCGCGACACTGTAGAGAGCGGCGATGAACCCCTGGATACATCTGGATACCGCCACGATCCCCGGCGGCGGCGAGCTTCGGCTGATGCAGCGCGGCCAGGACTTCTCGATCATGTCCGGGACAATCGAGCTGATGAACAGCCGGCTCTCCGGTTCCGAGATCGCCCTGGCCAACCTCGCCGCAGCGAAGATCAAGGACCGACCGGGTCCGCATGTCCTGATCGGGGGCCTGGGCATGGGGTTCACTCTGCGCGCCGCGCTGGCGGCCTTGCCCAAGGACGCCCGGATCATCGTGGCGGAACTGGTCCCGGAGGTGATCGCCTGGGCGAAGGGGCCGCTGGCCCACCTCTACGGCGACAGCCTGTCGGACCGGCGTCTGACCCTGCGCCGCGCGGACGTGGCGGACCTGCTGCGCGAGGCCAACCCGCCCTACGACGCGATCCTGATGGACACCGACAACGGCCCCGACGGGCTGGGCCGCGACGCCAACGACAGCCTCTATTCGAACGCAGGGCTGGCCGTGATGCGCCGGGCGGTGAAGCCCGGCGGTGTGCTCGCCGTGTGGTCGGCGGCGCCGGACGCCGCGTTTCAGAACCGCATGCGTCGGGCCGGCTTTGCCGTCGAAGAGGTCAAGGTCCGCGCCAGCCCCTCGGGAAAGGGCGCGCGGCATATCATCTGGGTGGGCATCGCGCGCTAACCGAGCGCCCCGCCCCTTGACCGGCCGACTTGTTTTTGCATAATCACCATTATGCCAAAACAAGTCGATGCAGACCTTCAGCGCCGCGCCATCGCGGAAGCTGCGATCCGTGTCATTGGGGACGCAGGGCTGGACGGAACCCGCTTGCGGGATGTGGCGCGCGCGGCGCAGGTGACGACCGGCGCGGTCACCCACTATTTCGACAGCAAGGACGCCGTTCTCCTGGCGGCCTTGGAGGAGATTGTCCGCCGGATCCTCGACGACAAAGGGATCGAAGCGTTGCCGCTGACCGCCCGGCCGGTCGAAGCCATGTTCGAGTTGGCCTGCTCGATCCTGCCCCTCGACGCGGACTCCAGGCGCGAATGGCGGGTCTGGCTGGCGTTCTGGGGCCGCGCCATCGCCGACGAGCGGCTCCGGACCATCCATCGAGACTACTACGCCCGCATTGTCGGGCAACTGGCCGAAGGCCTGTCCGGCGCGCCCGACTTGTCGCCTGAAGACGCCAACCGACTGGCGGACGCCATCGTCGCCGCCGTCGATGGGGTGGGCACGCGCGCGACCCTGGAGCCGGAACTTTGGCCTCCCGCCCGCCAACGCGAAACCTTGTCGACGCTTATCCTGCCCTTGCTCGTCAGGGGCAGCCCCGGACAGCAACCCGCCCGGACCTCACGAAAGGAGCTCTGACATGCCCGCCCTGACCCATTTTCCGGCCGATACGCCGCTGGCCACGCTGATGGCGGTCCTGGATCGCGACGGCGCCCTGGTCCTGGATAACGTGCTGTCCGCGGCCGCCGCCGATGAACTCTGCGCCGAGATCGCGCCTTACGTCGCCGCGACCGAGCCAGGACGTGACGGCTTCAGCGGCCATCGCACCACCCGCACCGGCGCCTTGATCGCGCGGTCGCCGGCCTGCCGCCAGGCCGTCCTGGATCCTCGCATCCACGCCCTCTGCGAGGCGGTGCTGAAGCCGAACTGCCAGCGTTATCAGCTGCACCTGACGCAACTCATCCGCATCATGCCCGGCCAGGAGGCGCAACCGATCCACCGCGACCGCTGGGCCTGGGGCAAGCATTTGAAGGGCGTCGAGCCGCAGCTCAACACCATCTGGGCGCTCACCGATTTCACAATGGAGAATGGCGCGACCCAGGTTGTTCCGGGCTCGGTCGACTGGCCTGACGAGCGTGTCCCCGAGCCTGCGGAGATCACCCAGGCAGTCATGCGGCGCGGGTCGGTGCTGGTCTACACCGGCACCGTCTTCCACGGCGGCGGCGCCAACGTCAGCGACGCCGACCGCTGGGGCCTCAACATCACCTACGCGCTGGGCTGGCTGCGCCAGGAGGAAAACCAGTACCTCTCCTGTCCCCCGGACATCGCCCGCACCCTGGATCCGGCGCTTCAGCGCCTGATCGGCTATGCGATGGGGTCCTACGCGCTCGGCTATTACACCCCGCCGCTGCCGCCTGGCGCAGGGCCCGAGATCGTACCCCCGGAGTTCGCCTTGGGGGCGGACGGCGGCGGGTTCAGCATGGGCGACGAGGAACTGCTGTCCGCGATCAGCGCGGACGTCCGAGGCTAGCCGGAGCGAAGTCGCGCGGCTTCGCCCACCCTTGAGGCAGGTTCGCTTTGGATTAAGGTGACGCCTGATCCGGGGGGAGCCACATGACCACGACTGCGCCACGCCGCGCCCACAGCCTTGCCGAGTTTAACGACCTGGCCGGCAAGTTCTTTGTGCCGGCCGAGATCGGCGCCTCCATCGCCGCCTGGCGCCCGCGGCCTAGCGACGTGGTCATCTCGCCGTTCGGCAAGTGCGGCACCACCTGGCTGCAGCAGATTTTCCACACGCTGCGCACGCGCGGCGACATGGACTTCGACGACATCTCCCGTGTCGTTCCCTGGATCGAGATGGCGACCGCCGACGGCCTCGACATCGAGGCGCCGCAGCGCGCCGAGCCGCGGGGTTTCAAGAGCCACCTGGCCTATGACGCCATTCCGCCGGGCGCCAAGGGCATCGTCAGCTTCCGCGACCCGCGCGACGCCCTGGTCTCCATGTACCGGTTCATGGAGGGCTGGTTCATCGAACCCGGCGCGGTGTCGATCGCCGACTTTGCGGACAACTGGATCGGCCGCGAGGCTGGCCGGTCCTACTGGGGCCATCTGTTGAGCTGGTGGCAGGTGCGGCAGCGCCCGGACGTGCTGGTGATGTCCTATGAGCAGATGGTCGCAGAGCCTGAGGCGAGCATCCGCCGGGTCGCGGCGTTCTGCGGCATCCCCCTCGACAACGACCTTTTGACGCTGACGCTGGAGCGGTCGTCGATCGCCTATATGCTGGCCCACAAGGACCGCTTCGACGACGCCATGAACCGCCGGGCCTCGGAGGTCCGCTGCAACCTGCCGCCCGGCAGCGACAGCGCCAAGGTCCGCCAGGGCGGCGTCGGCGGCCACAAGGCCGAGCTCACTGCCGACATCATCGCAAGGCTGGACGCCAAGTGGCGCGAGCTGGTGACCCCGTCCACCGGCTTTCCCGACTACGCCGCTCTGGAGGCGGCCCTGCGGGCGCGATGAGCCGTCACGGCCCGTAGCTCACCGCCATGCCCGCCCGCACGTCCTGCTGCACCCCGTACTGCGCAAACGGATAGCGGAAGCCGTTCTTCGCCAGGGCGCGCATGCCGGTGATGGCCTTCACCAGATACTCCGGCGGCAAGGCCATCAGCATCTCGTCGTCCAGCACCCCGCCATAGCGGCGCTCGGCGAAGCAGGGGATCGACAGGCTCGGCGCGCGGGTGGTCAGGGCGCGACCCCAGCTGTCGGCGCAGGCGCTCTCGCCCACCACGCCCCAGTCGAACTTCTTGTAGCCCGACCACTGCAGGCCATTGATGAAATAGATCATCGCACCGGGCGTGGCGTAGAACAGGGCGATGTCGGGATCGCCCAGCTTGCCCGCCGCCAGCGGGCCGATCGCCAGGGCGTCGTACTGGCCGTCCGGCACGCAGTGCATGGCCGCCTGATGGGCGGTCGCGTCCTCCACGGTCTCGAACCAGACGCCGGTCATGTGCCGGCCGGACTTCCAGGCGTCGGTCTTGGCTGACCCCAGGCCCACCACCGCCCGGCACTGGGCGCCGACAAGGTCTTCGGAGGTCACGCCAACGGTCCAGCCCAGGCGCGAGGCCTGGCCGACCAATTGATCCAGCGTGTGCACCGCCGTGGGCCTGCGAATTCTCGGGATCGCCTCCATCTCGGCCCGGTCGGCATAGAGCTTCATGCCGAACGGGATCGAGCGCAGCTTCAGCAGGCCCTCGAGGTCGGCGACGATGGCGGTCCAGTCCAGATCGGCGACGTCGGGCGTTTCCATCGGAGTGCTCCGTTTCGGATGTCGCGGTCACGGTAGCGCGCCTGTAGACAGCGTCCATGGCCAACCGCCCCAAATCCTGCGGCCCGTGCGGCCAGTGCTGCAAGGTCTTCGCGGTGGAGGCGCTCGCCAAGCCGATGGGCTTGATGTGCGCGCACTATGCCGGAGGCTGCACGATCTATCCTGACCGCCCGCACGCCTGCCGCACGTTCGAGTGCGTCTGGCTGATGGACCCGGACATGCCGCATCGCTTCCGGCCGGACCAGACCAAGGTGGTGCTGGACCAGGATCCCGATGGAACCCGCCTGATCGCGCGGTGCGACGTAGGCAACCCGCAGGCCTGGCGGCGGGCGCCGATCTACGCGGCGTTGAAGGCCTATGCGGCGGAGACCTGGGGCACGGGCAAGCTGATCCTGGCGGTGGCTGGGCGCCGCGTCTGGGTGATCACGCCGGCTGAGGACATTGACCTGGGCGAGATCGATCCGGCGGCAGGGATGAAGGTCGTCGAAGGCGCTGACGGATCGGTGAGCGTCACCTTGGCCTAGGCTCGTGACTCGATTTTTCTCACCTTGGATCGTCATTTCCGGCCTTGTGCCGGGAACCCATGATCGCTTTCGTCGAAGGACGGGCGGGAAAGGCGCCGCCTCGTTTCACTCACCGCGGCGGTGATCATGGGTAGCCGGGACGAGCCCGGCCATGACGGACGTAACAAATACAGTATCTTGACCGGGCGCCTAGGCTCTCGCCAGCCGGGCCTCGATATCGCGGATGGCGGCGGACACCTGTTCGTCGTCATCGCTGAACACCAAGTCCCAGGCGAGCTTCAGGAACGGACCAGGCTGAAGCTCCCGATCGCGGTCATGATCGGCTTTCCACGCCTTCAACCGTTCCAGGTGTTCGCCAAGGGCGGCGCTGGAGACGTCCGCGGCGGCGGCGTTCGCACGCCACCACGCCAGGGTTTCCGCCACTGCGCCTGCACTCAAGTCAGAATCTCCGCGCGACCCCGCCCCTGATCGGGCGGACGCCGACGTGGACATCTATCGCTCGCAGCGTCGCACCAGCAAGGCCGCAAGCCACTCCGGCGGTGCGATCCTTACCTCTCACGTCATTGCCGCGGGCCGGCGCAACGGATCATCTGAGGGCCAATCGAAGCGGAGGGGCGCGATGACGCGGAGTTTCCACAAGGCCTGGCTCAAGGTGACGGCCGTCGTCGTGGGTTCGTTCGGGCCTGTGTTCTTCCTGGGCACAATGGTCGGAACGATGGAGCCCGCTCGGTTCACGCTCGACCTCCTGAGCTGGCCGCTGGACGGAGCGACCACCTACGCCTCGCCGGACACCCGCTTCCTGTCGGCCCTGACGGGCGGCTTCCTGATGGGTTGGGGCGTGATGATCTGGTGCCTGTCGAGCTGGGTCTACGACGCCGCGCCGGAGGCGGTGCGCCGCACGGTGCTCGCGAGCGTGCTGAGCTGGTTTGTGTTCGACAGTGCGGGATCGATCGCCTCCGGCAACCCCTCCAACGCGATCTTCAACGTCGCCGTGCTGCTCCTGGCCGTCGGCCCGCTCTGGCGCCCTGCGCGGGACTGAGGGCCCTAAGCCGCTTCCCACTCTGCCCACAGCCGCGAGGCTTCCACCTTGGCCGGCGCGATCGATGCGTCCTTCACGTGGCCGAAGCCGCGGATGGATTGCGGGACCTGTGCAAGCTTCACGGCGGTCGGCAGCCGGTCCGGCGTGAGTTCGGCGACGATGCGCTCGAGGTCGGCCTCGAACGCCGCGATCAGCGCTCGCTCGATCCGCCGCTCCTCCGAGTGCCCGAACAGGTCGAAGGCGGTGCCGCGCAACCCCTTCAGCCGCGCCAGCACGGGGAAGGCCAGGTCCAGCATCCAGCCGCCAAAGGCGATCTTGCGCGGCTTGCCGTCAGGGCCCTTGGGCGCGATCAGCGGCGGGGCGAGCCAGACCTTGGCCTTGCCGCCGGTCCAGGTCTGCGCCCGGTAGGCGGCGAAGCGACCATCGGTGTAGAGGCGGGCGACCTCGTACTCGTCCTTGTAGGCCATCAACTTGTAGAGGCTGACGGCGGCCGCGCGCGTCAGGTCCTCGGAGGCGCCGCCGAGAGACTGTTCGGCGCGGCGCACCGCCCCGAGCCGGGTCAGGAAACGGTCGACGTAGGCGCTGTCCTGATAGGCCCGGAGTTGCGCGGCCCGTCCGTTGATCAGGTCGTCCAACGCCATCGTCTCGGGGGTGGGCGTCGCCGGCTCAGCGCTTGCCAGGGACGACGGGTCGAAGGCGGCCTTGCGGCCCAATTCGAAGGCCTGGAGGTTGGTCTCGGCCTCGACGCCATTCAGTCGGATCGCGCGGTAGAGCGCACGGCTAGACACGGGCACCACGCCCTTCTGCCAGGCGAAGCCCAGCATGATCATGTTGGCGTAGATGGCGTCGCCCAACTGGGTCTCAGCCAGCTGGCTCGCGGGCGCGGCGTCGTAGGAGAGCGTCGCTGCAGCAATCCGCCGGCCCTGTTCATTGGCGTCGAAGCGGACGTCGCGCTCCGTGACGAAGTCGGCGGTCGGCGCGAAATCGGCGTTGCCGACGGCCACCGTGCGGTCCTTGGCATAGAGCGCCAGGGCGTCGGGACCGGCGGCGGACAGCAGGTCGCAGGCGATCAGAACATGGGCGCTGGCCGCCGGCGCGCGGCCGCCGATCACCGTCGTCTCGGTCTCGCCGATGCGGACATGGCTGAACACCGCCCCGCCCTTCTGCGCCAGGCCCGTCATATCGACGACGCTCGCCGCGCGGCCATCCACATGAGCGGCCATGGCCAGGATCGAGGCGACCGTGGTGACGCCGGTGCCGCCGACGCCGGTGAAGACGATGTTCTGGACGCCGTGCACGGGCTGGAACACCGGCAGCGGCGTCGCGTCGGCCGTAAGGGCCGGCATCGCCTCATGGTGCGGGTTTTCCGCGCCCTCGAGGGTGATGAACGACGGACAGAAACCGTCGAGGCAGGAATAGTCCTGGTTGCAGGTCGAGGGGTTGATCTTGCGCTTGCGGCCGAACTCGGTGTCCAGGGGCTCGATGGAGACGCAGTTGGACGCGCGCGAACAGTCGCCGCAGCCTTCGCAGACCAGCGGATTGATCATCACCCGTCGCGGCGCGTCGGCCATCTTGCCGCGCTTGCGTCGCCGGCGCTTTTCCGTGGCGCAGACTTGGTCGTAGATCAGCACCGTGACGCCTGGGATGTCCCGGAGCCGGCGCTGCACGGCCATCAGCTCGATGCGCGGCCTGACCTCGACGCCGGGGGCCAGGTCGGTGACGGTCTGGTAGCGCTCAGGCTCGGCAGCGACGATGACCACCGTCTTCACGCCCTCCGCGGCCAGCTGGCGGGTGATCTGGGGGACGGTGAAGCCACTCTCGGCCGCCTGGCCGCCGGTCATGGCGACGGCGTCGTTGAACAGCAGCTTGTAGGTCATGTTGGCGCCGGCCGCGACCGCCGCCCGCACAGCCAGCGAGCCCGAGTGGTTGTAGGTGCCATCGCCCAGGTTGACGAAAACGTGCTTCTCCGTGGTGAACGGCGAGGCGCCGACCCACGACAGGCCCTCGCCGCCCATGTGACTGTTCAGATCCGTCGAGGGATCGTTGAAGCTGGCCATGTAGTGGCAGCCGATGCCGGCCAGGGCGCGCGAGCCCTCCGGCAGTCGGGTGGAGGTATTGTGCGGACAGCCCGAGCAGAAGAACGGCTTGCGCTGCTGGTCGCTGGACAGCGTCACCGCGGCCATCGACGCGGCGGAGACCCGGCTCAGGTAGTCGTAGACGCGGTCCATGTGCGGGCCTGGCGGCAGGCGATCGGCGATCGCCAGCGCGATCTCCGCCACCGACAGGGACGTCAGCTCGGAAAGCAGCGGCGAGCCGTTCTCGTCCGTCTTGCCGATGATCCGGGGCCGCGCATGGGCCGGCAGGTCATACAGCGCGGCGCGGGCCTGGGTCTCGATCAGGGGGCGCTTGTGCTCGATGACCATCAGGGTCTCGAGACCCGCGGCGAAGGCGCGGATCCCCAGCGGCTCTAGCGGCCATGGCATGCCGACCTTGTAGATGGCGACGCCCAGAGACGCGGCCTGCGCCTGGGTGATGCCCATGGCGGCGAACGCCTCGATGACGTCTTTGTACGCCTGGCCCTGGCAGGCGATTCCCAGGCGTGGCCGCGGCGCGGACCACATGACCCGATCGATGCGATTGGCGCGGGCGAAGGCGAGAGCAGCCGGCAGCTTCAGCGTGCGCAGCCGCCGCTCCTTGTCCAGCGGCTGGTCCTTGAGGCGGATGCCCAGGCCGCCCGGCGGGATGCGGAAACCGTCCGGCGTCACGATCTGGTGCCGGCTGAGCGAGACGTCGATGGTCGCGCCCGAATCCATCGTGTCGGCCAGGGCGATCATCCCGACCCAGAGGCCGGAGAACCGCGACATCGCATAGCCCATCAGACCGTAGTCCAGCACCTCCTGCACGTCGGCGGGCGACAGCACCGGCATCTCGAAGTCCTGGAAGGCGTACTCCGACTGGGACGGCAGGGTGGAGGACTTGCAGGTGTGGTCATCGCCGGCCACCGCCAGCACCCCGCCCTTGGGGAAGACGCCAGCGAAATTGGCGTGCTTGAACGCATCGCCCGTGCGGTCGACGCCCGGCGCCTTGCCGTACCACATGCCATAGACGCCATCGTACTTGGCGCCCGGGAACAGATTGGCCTGCTGGCTGCCCCAGACGGCGGTCGCGGCGAGATCTTCGTTGAGGCCCTCCTTGAAAACCACCTCGGCGACCTTGAGGTGCTTGCCGGCCCGCGCGGCCTGCTGGTCCAGGCCCCCGAGCGGCGAGCCGCGATAGCCGCTGACGAAGCCGGCGGTGTTCAGGCCCGCGGCCCGGTCCAGCCGGTGCTGGTCGATCAGCACGCGCAGCAGCGTCTGGACGCCGGTGATGAACACCCGGCCATCCGTGAGCAGAAACTTGTCGTCGAGCGTCACTTCCTGGTGCCGCATCGCAATTTTTTTCCTTCCGGGCCTCCCCCGAGACTTGCAAGATCATATAAGATGCCAGGCAATGCTTGCCAAAAGCGTGCCCCGGAGTCGGCAATCCAGGGCAAGAACAGCATGTCGCGACGCCACGACCCGGAGGAAATGTTGTCCGAGACGCTTGATGCCGTCGATGCCAAGATTCTGGATCTCATCCAGCACGACGCCGGCCTGTCGGTCGCCGAGATCGCCGAGCGGGTCGGCCTGTCCTCCAGTCCCTGCTGGCGACGGATCAAGCG
>JANPKX010000087.1:0-2336 GCA_031426235.1 Alphaproteobacteria bacterium
GAAGCGGTGGCCGCCTCGGCAGGCGCGTCCGTGAGCCGGGTCGCCGGACTGTCGCGCCAGAACGCCCAGACGCATCAGGATCTAGGGCGCGAACTGCTGGGCCGGGCCTTCGGCTCGAAGCCCGGCGAGGCCTGGAGCCAGGCGACCCCGGCAGGCGTCGCCATCGGGCGGATCGACAATGTCACGATGGGCGGCGGCCAGATGGCCGCACAGATGGCGGAAGCCCAGCGTGGCGAACTGGCCCAGGCCGTGTTCCGTGAGATGGCCGAGGCGGCCCAGACCTACGCCCGGGACAAGCTGAAGGTGAAAACAGACCTGGAGAAAGCGCGTGCAGCCGTCGGCTTCGAGCCCAAAGCCGCCGCCAAGACGGGCGCACCGGAGAAGAAGGGGTGACGTCCGAGCCGCCGTTCGAGACCTTCCAATCGACCTATGACGGCGGCGCCCCCCAGGTCGTCTGGACCCGACTGATCGACGACCTCGAGACACCGGTCTCCGCCTTCCTGAAGATCGGCCACGGTCGGCCGTATGCGTTCCTGTTCGAGTCGGTGGAGGGCGGCGCCTTCCGCGCCCGGTACTCGATCATCACGCTCAAGCCTGACCTGGTGTGGCGCTGCCGGGGCGACGAGGCGCAGATCGCCATAGGCGACGACATCGCCGCCGGACGGTTCACGGCGCAGGCCGGCGGCGCGCTGGACAGCCTTCGGGATGTGCTGGCCGCATCGCGGATCGCCCTGCCCCCAGGTCTGCCCCCCATGGCCGCCGGTGTCTTCGGCGCCTTGGGCTATGACACCATCCGCCTCGTCGAGACGCTGCCCAATGTCAATCCAGACCCGCTGGACCTGTCGGACGGTATCCTGACCCGACCATCCATCGTCGCGATCTTCGACGCCATCGCCCAGGAGATCCTGCTGGTTACGGCGGTCAGGCCGGATGGAGCGACGGCGCAAGAGGCCTACGCCAGCGCCCAGGCGCGCCTGAAGGCCGTCGTAGCCGACTTCCGCAAGCCGGCGCCGCCCCTGCGCGGCGACGGCGTGGCCGCGCCTGATCAGTTCACCACGGCTGTGGACCGCGAGGCCTATCGCCAGATCGTCGAGACGGCCAAGGCGTACGTGGCGGCGGGCGATGTCTTTCAGGTGGTGCCCAGCCACAGGTTCAGCGCGCCGTTCGCGCATGATCCGTTTGCGCTCTATCGCTCGCTCCGGCGCACCAATCCCTCTCCGTTTCTGTTCTACCTGGACTTCGGCGACTTCCAGCTGGTGGGGTCGAGCCCGGAGATCCTGGTCCGTCTTCGCGACGGAAAAATCACCATCCGGCCCCTCGCTGGCACCCGTCCGCGCGGCGCCACGCCCGAGGAAGACCGGCGTCTGGAGGAGGATCTCAAGGCCGATCCCAAGGAACGGGCCGAGCACCTGATGCTGCTGGACCTGGGGCGCAACGATGTGGGCCGGGTGGCGATGCTGAAGCAGGTGGGCGCCAACGAACCCTCGCAGCCCAGCCGCGGGCCCCGCGTGCGCGTGACCGACAGCTTCTTCGTCGAGCGCTACAGCCACGTGATGCACCTGGTCTCCAACGTCGAGGGCGATGCTCCCGAAGGGCTGGACCCGGTCGACGTGGTGATGGCCGCCCTGCCCGCCGGCACGCTCTCTGGCGCTCCGAAGGTGCGGGCCATGGAGATCATCGACGAGCTCGAAATCCAGAAGCGCGGGATCGCCTATGCGGGGGCGGTCGGCTACTTCGGGTCCGACGGCTCGGTCGACACCTGCATTGTGCTGCGGACCGCCCTCGTCAAGGACGGGGTCTGCTACGTCCAGGCGGGCGGCGGCGTGGTGGCCGACAGCGATCCGGACGCGGAGTATGATGAGACCCTGCACAAGGCGCGCGCGATCCGGCAGGCCGCGCAGGAGAGCTGGCGCTTCGTTTAGCGGGCGACCGCGGCATCGTTTCGCCGCGATCAGGTCAAATCAAGGCGCGCCCTGCGCGGTGTGCTCCGTCTGGACCGGCGGGGCCAGCACCGCCGCCGCGGCGAATACAACCGACGTCAGCGCCAAGGCGGTCGCAGCCGCAAGAGCCGGCCAGAGGGGATCGCGTCGCGGCGGCGGATTCAGCAACAGCCGCGCCCGCGCCAATTCGCCCCGGCTCACCGTGCACAACGCGGACGCTTTCCCGTGGCTGGAGCAAAGCCGCGATGTCTACGACGCGGTCATCATTGATTTTCCGGACCCGACGAATTTTTCGCTGGGTAAGCTTTACACCACGGCCTTCTATCGCCTGCTGAAAAAGCATGTCGCTCCGCATGGGCTGGTGGTGGTGCAGAGCACCTCACCGTTATTCGCGCG
>JANPKX010000088.1:0-15684 GCA_031426235.1 Alphaproteobacteria bacterium
GAAAAGCCAGGCCGGGGCAACTGGCGGATCGACGCCAGTCGCGCGCCGCCGATCAGGTCGCCATCATTGGAGAACAGCGCGTAGCGAAAGGCTTCATGACGACCGGAGCGCTCACGGCGGTCCAGCGCGCGGGCCAAGGGCTGCAACCCTTCTTCGTGTGCAAAGACGACAAAATAATCCCTTGCGGACTCGGCGACCGCCTTCTGGCGCGCCGAAAGGATCGCTTCGCCCGACTTGTCGATGACCAGCCCACCGATCATCAATGACGCGAGGGCGACCGCCAGAAGTAGGCTGCCGACCAGCGCGGGCCTAAGCCGCAGCCCGGCTTTTCGTCCGGTCACGCCTGCTCCGAAAGCCGATAGCCGGTTCCGCGTAAAGTGTGCAGCAGGGGCTGATTGAAGCCGTCCTCGATCTTCTTGCGCAGGCGGCTGATGTGGGTGTCGACAACGCTGGTGTGCGGATCGAAGCGATAGTCCCAGACCTGTTCCAGCAGCATGGTACGGGTGACGACCCGATCTTTGTGCCTCATCAGATACTCCAGCAACTTGAACTCTCGCGGCAGGAGTTCCAGCGCCTTGCCTCCGCGCGTTACGCGGCGACTGAGCAGATCGATCCGAAGGTCGCCGCAGAGGAGTTCAGTCTGGAGCTCCCGACCAGGACGCCGGCGCAGGAGGATTTCCAGCCGGGCCAGCAGTTCCGAGTAACCAAAGGGCTTCGTCAGATAGTCATCAGCACCTGCGCGAAGGCCCTTCACGCGCTCGTCGAGATGGCTCAGTGCGCTCAGGATCAGGATGGGGATCTCTATGCCCGCGGCCCGCAGACCCTTGATAACACTCATGCCATCCATGCCGGGCACCATGCGATCCACGATCATGGCGTCGAACCCGGAGCTGGACCCCATGAAAAGCCCGTCGCGCCCGTCCGCGACGTGCTCCGCGGTGAAGCCGTCCTGTCGCAGGCCCTTGAGGATGAATTCAGCCGTTTCGGCGTCGTCCTCAACCAGCAGTATTCTCCGGCCCATGTCGTCATTCCGTGAAAGCGGTCTTGCCGCCACGTTTCTCATCTCTGGATCGGCCAGGGACAGAGGCGTGCGTGGCCTGTAAGCGCATCGAGGTGCGACCTTAGCCTTTGGAAACACACGCGGCCATGAAGGCGTCCCGGCCGCCCACGCGGGCCTTCTGATTGTCCCAGGTCTTTGCGCAGCTCCTCAGCTTTGCCACGGTGGCGGGATGGATCTTTCCGTGAGGTTTTGAGCTCTGGACCTCGGCTTCTGTCAGCCCTTTCGGCCGGGTTATCGCCGCGGCGGTTGCACCGAGACCGAGAACAGCGATCAGACTCATGGAGATCATCAGAGTACGCATCCCAGGATCCCTTCCATTGTGGCCGGAGTATTCCGGCCTTTCCCGATCAACAGCCAGGGCTCGCCACAGAGTGGACGGCAGGGATGCTCACGACCTTTCGCCCAGGTGGGGCGGAACAGGCGACCAGGTCGCTCGCATCCCTGTCTCGCGCTACTTCTTTGCGGCCTCGTTTGCAGCCAAGGTGTGATGTTCTGCCGCTTTCTTGTGGTGCTGTGCGGCCATCTTGTGGTGCTCAACCTTGGCTGGGCCCGTAGCCGTTTTCGCCTTTGCGCCATGTTCCATGGCCTTCGTGGCGTGTTGTTCAGCGGCAGCGGCCGGCTTCGTGGTTTCTGCAGCATAGGCGGCCGAGCTGGCCACGGCGGCGACCGCACACGCGGCGAGGATATTGCGGATATACATGTCGTAACCTCTTTTGTGTCATCGACGGATCATCCCGTCGGCTGCATATGACCGCGGCGAGGCCTCACCCCGTTTTCAGCTTTCTCAATTCTTTGTAAGCCGGGCGGCCACCCTCGTTGATCAGGCAGACCGTGGAAATGATCGCGAACTTTCCACCCAGCTTCAATCGGTCGCCTAGTGGCGAGATCAGGTCGTCAGGAAATGGCGTTGAGTTCCGGCGGGGGAGGAAACGCAACGCGGACCTTCCCAGCGTCGGTTCGAGGGTCGTTTCACACCGTTAGGTCAGCGCCGGAAACTCGCCGTTGGGGGGCGTGATACCCCGGGGCCAGCGCTGCAAACCACCGCTTCGCCACGATCTCCGAACAACTCCTACCCCTGCCCCGCCACAACCGCCTTCAGCGCCTCCATCCGTCGCCCGTCGGCCGGGTGGGTGGAGATCACCTCCGGGGGCTTGGGCTGGCCCGCGCCGCGTTCGGCCATGCGCTCCCAGAACCGCACGGCGGCCTGCGGGTCCATGTCGGCCTTGCGCATGAGGCCCACGCCCACGCGGTCGGCTTCCAGTTCGTGGGCGCGGGAGAAGGGGAGGATGACGCCGAAGGCGGCGCCCATGCCGAGGGCGGCGCCGAGTTCGTCGGCGTATTCGCCGGCGTCCTGGGAGAGGAGGCGCTGGGCGATGGAGACGCCGGCCTGGACGGCCAGGTCCTGGCTGAGGCGCTCGGCGGGGTGGCGGGCGACGATGTGGCCGATCTCGTGGCCCAGGACCGAGCCCACCTCGTCGTCACCCTGGGCCAGCTCGAGCAGGCCGCGGAAGAAGCCCACGCGGCCATTGGGCAGGACGAAGGCGTTGAGCTCGGGGCTGTCCAGCACCGTGAACGACCAGTCGAGGTCGTCCCGGCCGGCGACGGCCACCAGCCGCCGGCCGATCCGCGCGAGCCGGGCCTGGACCGCGGGGTCGCGCACGGGCGGGATCTTGGCGGCCAGCTCGGCCCAGGCCTTGTCCGCGAGCCCGACAAGCTGGGCGTCGTCGACCAGCACGAGCTGGCGGCGGCCGGTGGCCGCGTTCTCGCTGCAGCCGGCGAGGCCCGCCGCGGTGGCGGCGACCAGGAACCCGCGCCGCGACAGCCCGCCTGCGCACAGGCCGCACATCAGAGGATGAACTTGCTGAGGTCCGCGTTGCGGGCCAGGTCGCCGATCCGGGCCTCGACATAGGCCGCGTCGATCTCGATGGTCTCGCCGGCGCGGTCGGCGGCGGTGAAGCTGATCTCCTCCATCACCTTTTCCAGCACCGTCTGAGCCGGCGGGCGCCGATGTTCTCCACCGCGCTGTTCACCGCGACGGCGGCGTCGGCCAGGGCGTCGTAGGCGCCGTCGGTGAAGGTCAGGGTGACGCCCTCGGTGAGCAGCAGGGCCTGGTGCTGGCGCACCAGGTTGGCCTCGGGCTCGGTGAGGATGCGGCGCATGTCCTGGCGGCTGAGCGGCTTGAGCTCGACCCGGATCGGCAGGCGGCCCTGGAGCTCGGGCAGCAGGTCGGAGGGCTTGGCGACGTGGAAGGCGCCCGAGGCGATGAACAGGATGTGGTCGGTCTTCACCGGCCCGTGCTTGGTGGAGACGGTGGTGCCTTCGATCAGGGGCAGCAGGTCGCGCTGCACGCCCTCGCGCGACACGTCGGCGCCCTGGCGCTCGCGGCTGGAGGCGACCTTGTCGATCTCGTCCAGGAAGACGATGCCCTGGTTCTCGGCCAGCTCCAGGGCCTCCTGGGTCAGGGCCTCCTGGTCGACCAGCTTGTCGCTCTCTTCGGCGATGAGCGGCGCCCAGGCGCCGGAGACGGTGGTCTTGTGGGCCTTGGTGCGGCCGCCGAACGCCTTGCCGAACATCTCGCCGATGTTCAGCATGCCCATCTGCGAGCCTGGCTGGCCGGGAATATCCAGCATGGGCATCGCGGGACCCGCATCGGCCATCGTCAGCTCGACCTCCTTGTCGTCGAGCTCGCCGGCCCGCAGCTTCTTGCGGAAGCTCTCCCGGGCCGCGGTCGAGCCGGGGCCGGTCAGGGCGTCGAGGATCCGCTCCTCGGCGGCCGCCTCGGCGCGGGCGCGGACGCCGGAGCGGCGCTTTTCGCGCACCATGGCGATGGCGCTCTCGACCAGATCCCGGACGATCTGGTCCACGTCGCGGCCGACGTACCCGACCTCGGTGAACTTTGTGGCCTCGACCTTGAGGAACGGGGCCTGGGCCAGCTTGGCCAGCCGCCGGGCGATCTCGGTCTTGCCGACGCCGGTCGGGCCGATCATCAGGATGTTCTTGGGCGTCACCTCGTCGCGCAGGTCGTCCGGCACCCGGCGGCGGCGCCAGCGGTTGCGCAGGGCGACGGCCACAGCCTTTTTCGCCTCGGCATGGCCCACGATGTAGCGGTCGAGTTCGGAGACGATCTCGCGCGGAGAGAATTCGGTCATGGGAGGTAGATAGGCGCCTAGGAGGCGGCTGGCGAGGCGGGCGGCGGATTCAGCGGCGGCGCGGGCAGCAACTGGTCGTACAGCAGCCGCCAGCCCTCGCGGTCATCGCGCCAGATGCGCACATAGTGGCCGCGCTGGGCCGAGCCGTCGTTCGCCGTCCACGCCGCCGCGCCATAGGTCCAGGCCAAGTCGCCGGCTTTCGAGGCCTGGCCGCCGAGCTGCCCGAAGGCGATGCGGGACGGACGGGTCGCGAGCTCGGCCTCCAGCTCGGCGCGACTGGCGGGCGGCGGAGCCTTGGAGCCGACGATGCGGCCGTCATCCGCCGCGACGGCCAGGTAGGCGGCCTTCACGTCACGGGCGGCGGCGGCGTGCAGGGCGGCCTCGGCGGCGGTCACCTGCGCCATGGCCTTGGCGGGGGAGCCGGCCTTGCGGGCCGAGAGCGCGGCGTAGGCGACGGGGGAGCCCTGCGGCGGGGCGCCCTTGGGATCGGTGGCTGGGCCGCCGTCGAACAGCCACTTCCAGCTCCCGTCCGGCTGTTTGGCCCAGACCGTGAAGTACCAGGCGCGGGGCTGGCCGCCGACCGTGTAGGGCCCGGTGGTGAAGCCCAGGTCGCCGGACCTCGCGATGCCGGCCCAGAGCGGCCACCAGACCAGCGGCGGGCCGTTGGGCCGGGGCGTCTCAAAGGCTGCCTTGGCCAGGACCGGCTCGGGCGCCAGCACGATCCCCTCGGGCGCCGAGTGCTTGTAGAAGGCGCCCTGCACGCCTAGCGCCAGCCCGTCGGCGGCGAAGGCGCGCTCGGCGGCGACGACGGGCGCAGGAGTCACCGGGGCCGCGAGGGCGGGCGTAGCGAGGAGGGCCAGGGCCAGGGCGGCGCCGTCAGAGCATCTCAACGGTCAGGCTCTCGTTGGTGTAGACGCAAATGTCCGCCGCGATGGCCATGGCGCGGCGGGCGACCGCCTCGGCGTCGATCCCGTCCACCTCGGCCAGGGCGCGGGCGGCGGCGAGGGCGAAGTTGCCGCCGCTGCCGATGGCGGCCACGCCATGCTCGGGCTCGAGCACGTCGCCCACGCCGGTGACGGTGAAGATCTGATCCTTGTCGGCGACGATCAGCATGGCCTCGAGGCGGCGCAGGTAGCGGTCGGTGCGCCAGTCCTTGGCCAGATCGACGCAGGCGCGGGCCAGCTGGTCGGGATACTGCTCCAGCTTGGCTTCCAGCCGCTCGATCAGGGTGAAGGCGTCGGCGGTGGAGCCTGCGAAGCCCGCGATGACCTTGCCGCCGGCCAGGGTGCGGACTTTGCGGGCCGTGCCCTTGACGATGGTCTGGCCCATCGAGACCTGTCCATCGCCGGCCACCACCGTGCGGCCGTCCTTGCGCACCGCCAGGATGGTGGTGCCGTGCCAGTCGGGGAAGGTTGCGCTATTGCCCATATGCGCGATGTGAGCAGCCGCGCCCTAAGGGTCAAGGGAATGAGTTTCACCGACGAGGAGATCGAGCGCTATGCGCGCCACCTGGTGCTGCGCGAGGTGGGCGGGCCCGGCCAGCAGAGGCTGAAGGCCGCCACCGTGCTGATCGTGGGCGCGGGCGGCCTGGGGGCGCCGGCGTCGCTCTACCTCGCCGCCGCCGGTGTGGGCACGATCATCCTGGCCGACCCCGATGACGTGGACCTCTCCAACCTGCAGCGTCAGGTGATCTACGTCGAGGACGACATCGGGCGGTCCAAGGTCGAGGCCGCCGCCGACCGCCTGCACGCTCTCAACCCGCACGTCATGATCGGCGGCTTCCATGGCGCCTTCGACGAGGCGAGCGCCGAAGACCTGGTGGAGGGCGTCGACCTGGTGCTGGACGGGACGGACGACTTCGAGGTCCGCTTCAGCGTCAACGCGGCCTGCGTGCGGCAGGGGACGCCGCTGGTGTCTGGCGCGATCGGGCGCTGGACGGGGCAGGTCGGGGTGTTCGGCGGCCAGCCCTGCTACCGCTGCCTGGTGCCGGAAACTCCGCCGGACGCGGAAACCTGCGTCGCCGTGGGCGTGGTCGGCGCCCTGGCCGGGGTGATCGGATCAATGATGGCTCTGGAGGCGATCAAGCTGATCACCGGCGCCGGCGAGGTCCTGACCGGCCGGCTGATGCTCTACGACGCCCTGGCGGGGGAGACGCGCACCGTGCGGGTCAGCGCGGACCCGGCCTGCCCAGTGTGCGGCGCGCGATGAGCCGGCCGAAGCTGGTTCCGGAACTGGACGTGACGGACCTGGCGGCGTCGTTGGCCTTCTATGTCGAAGTGCTGGGCTTCTCCGTGCGCTACGAGCGGTCCCACGAGCGGTTCGCGTTCCTGGAACGGCAGGGCGCCGAGATCATGCTGGAGGCGGCGGCCGGGCCGGGGCGGCGCTTTCGCACCGGCCTGCTGGAACGGCCGTTTGGGCGCGGCGTGAACCTGCAGATCGAGACCACGGACGTGGACGCGCTTTTCGCGGGTCTCCGTCCGCCGGGCGTCATCGTCATCCCGATGGAAGAGCGCTGGTACCGCGCGGGCGAGGTCGAGGTGGGCAACCGGCAGTTCGTGGTCGCCGACCCGGACGGCTATCTGCTGCGGTTCTTCGAGGACCTGGGCGCGCGCTCCGCCTGATCGTCCGGAAGTGTCGCCCGCCCGGGAAACCCCGGCATCTGCCATCCGAGGAGGATCGCCCCGGCGCGGACGGTGAAGGCCGCCAGAAATCCCAGGCCGCCAGAGACGACGATCGGCAGGTCCAGCGCGTCGAGGCCCACGAACAGGCCCGCGCCGACCAGGGCCGGGGTGACGTAGAGTTCCCGCCGCAGCAACACCGAGGGCTGGTGGGCGAGCACGTCGCGGATCACCCCGCCGAAGGTCGCGGTCAGCACGCCCATCACCACCGCCGAGACCGGCGGCACGCCCAGCGACACCGCCTTGAGCGCCCCCACCACCGCGTAGGCGGCCATCCCGGTGGCGTCCAGCCAGAGCAGGGTGCGCTCGCGCCCCTCGCCCCAACCAAAGATCCAGACGCCGACGGCGGCGGCCAGGCAGACCAGCAGATATTCCGGCCGAGCCACCCAGAACACCGGCGCATCGATCAGCAGGTCGCGCAGGGTGCCGCCGCCGACGCCCGTGATCGCCGCGAAGAAGGCGAAGGTGATGATGTCGTGCCGCGCCCGGGCCGCCGCCAGAGCGCCGGACGCGCCGAACACCGCCACGGCGGCATAGTCCAGCACGGTCAGGGCGGGCGCGAGCGGGTCCATGGCGCCCCTTAGTGCGGTCCCAGGTGACGGCGTGCAAGCCAGCGGGTAGAAGCCCGCCCCATGTCAGAACCGAAACGCGGATGGTTTTCGCGGCTTACCGAGGGGCTCACCAAGTCTTCGAAGCAGATGGGCGAGCAGATCGCCCAGGTGTTCGTCGCCAAGGAACCCCTCACCCAGGACAAGCTGGACGAGCTGGAGGAGATGCTGATCGAGGCCGACCTCGGCCCGCACTCCGCCGCCCGCATCACCGAACGCTTCGCCGCCGAGAGGTTCGGCAAGGACGTGGGCGAAGACGAGATCCGCGAAGCCCTGGCCGTCGCCATCGGGGAGGAGCTGTCCAGCCACACCGGCGACTTTCGGCCCCTGGACGGCCCCAAGCCCTATATCGTGCTGTTCATCGGCGTGAACGGCTCGGGCAAGACCACCACACTGGGCAAGATCGCCACCGACCTGACGCGGCAAGGCGCCAAGGTGCTGGTGGTGGCGGGCGACACCTTCCGCGCCGCCGCCGTGGAGCAGCTCAAGGTCTGGGCTGAGCGCGCGGGCGCGGAGTTCCTGGGCCGCCCGACCGGCTCGGACGCCGCGGGACTGGTGTTCGACGCGGTGCAGCGCGCTCGGGAGGAAAGCCACGACGTGGTGCTGATCGACACCGCCGGGCGGCTGCAGAACAAGCAGGGGCTGATGGACGAGCTCCTGAAGATCATCCGCGTGGTCAAGAAGCTGGATCCCGCCGCCCCGCACGAGACCCTGCTGGTGCTGGACGCCACGGTGGGCCGCAACGCTCTGGCCCAGGAGAACATCTTCGGCAACCAGATCGGCGTGACCGGCATTGTCATGACCAAGCTGGACGGCACGGCGCGCGGCGGGGTGCTGGTGCCGGTCGCCCAGGCTTCGGACAGCCCCATCAAGCTCATCGGCGTAGGCGAGGGGGTGGACGATCTCCAGCCCTTCGAGCCCCGCGCCTTCGCCCGCTCCCTGGTGGGCCTTTCGGAGACGCCCGCTTGAACGATCAGCAACGCCGCTGGCTGCGCCATGCCGTGGATTTCTCGGCGCCGCTGTCCTTCATGGGGGTCTATTTCCTAGGCGGCCGCGACTTCATGGTCGCCACCGGAGCCTCGATCGTGGTGGGCGTCATCGCGATCGGGGTCGGCTTGCTGGTCGAGCGCCGGATCGCCTGGCTGCCCCTGTTCATCGCCGCCATGGGGATCATTTTCGGCGGCCTGACGCTGCTGTTCAAAGAGGACTGGATCCTCAAGAACCGGCCCACCTTCGTGAATCTGTTCCTGAGCGCTCTGCTGCTGGGCGGGGTGCTCATGAAGCGCAACCCGATCAAGGCGGTGCTGGGCTCGGCCCTGACGCTGCCGGACGAGGCCTGGCGCAAGCTGGGCTGGCGCTATGGATTCTTCTGCCTGTTCATCGGCGTGACCAACTTCATCGTCTGGCGCACCCAGACCGAGGCGACCTGGGTCACCTGGGACACCATCGGCATCCGCGTGCTGAGCGCGGCCTTCGGCCTGGCGCAGATGCCGCTGCTGATGCGCTACATGAAGGACGAGGAAGCCGAACCGCCGAAGGCCCCGCCTCTGGGGTAGGGCGTCGGCTACACCCGGATATCCAGCAGTGAACCTGGGCGCAGGATCTTCTGCGGCGGGTCGGAGAGTTCGGTCGAGCTCGGCGCTCGGGACGCGGGCGCCTGGGCTGCGGTCGGTGACGGCTCGGCTGGCGAGGCCTGCCCCATGGCGCTGGCGAACATCGCCCGCACCGCGGCCATCTTGGCGGCGTCGGCGGCCGTGCTCTGCGGCTGCAGCGTCGGCGCGTAGGGCTGAGGACGGATGGGGGTCACGAGGCCAGCGGTTATGGTTAACGTCGGACCCCAAGATGCCCGCGGCGCCTCAACGGCCGGTTAACGCGCCTGGCGAGCGAGGTCCTGAGCCGCGGCCTCGGTCAGAGGGCCCGTGTGCTTGGCCAGCACCTTGCCCCCCTTGGCCACGAGATAAGTCTCCGGCACGCCGGTGACGCCGAACTCCACGCCAGCCCGGCCGTCGCGGTCGACGAGAACGACCGCGAATGGATTGCCCAGCCGGGTCAGGAAGCTCTGAGTATTGGGGGGCGCGTCCTTGTAGGCCACGCCGACGACCCTCACGCCCGCGCCGCGCAGGCCCATCAACACCGGGTGCTCAATCTCGCAAGGGGCGCACCAGGAGGCGAAGAAGTTGATCATCACCGGCCCATCGGCCGCGGCGTCGGCCAGCCGGACGGAGCTACCTTCGGCGAGGGTTGGCAGCGTCAGGTCTGGAACCGGCTTGCCGACCAGGGCCTGGGGCTGGACCTGGGGGTCGTGCCGCAAGGCAAAGAAGTAGAAGAGCGCCGCGAGCGCCGCCAGGGCGACCAGCGGCAGCGTCGCCATCCACCGGCTCATTCCTCATCCGCCCCCGCGCGGGACAGCGCCTCGAACCGGGCTTTCCAACGCCGCGACAGGTTCAGCGAGAACCCGATCATCCCAGCGAACACCAGCCCCGTGATCACGAAGGCCGGGACGATGAACTCGGCGTATTTGACGTCCAGCATGCTCATCGCCGCGCCGCCCGAAGGGCTGCGGCCTCGGCGCGGCGGCGCCAGACCTCGCCCCGGATCCGCACCAGCCAGAGCGAGCCGAAGGCCGACATATAGGCCAGCGCCATCAGCAGCAGGGGAATCCAGAACACCGGCGGCATGGCCGGGCCGCCTTCCCGGAAGATCGACGAGCCCTGGTGCAGCGAGTTCCACCACTCGACGCTGTAGTGGATGATTGGCAGGTTGATGGAGCCCACCAGGGCCAGGATCGCGCCCGCGCGGGCGGCCTTGACCTCGTCGTCCATGGAGGCGCGCAGAGCCATGTAGGCGATGTAGAGCAGGAACAGCACCAGCACCGACGTCAGACGCCCGTCCCAGACCCACCACGTCCCCCACATCGGCCGACCCCAGAGCGATCCGGTCACCAGGGCCAGGAAGGTGAAGGCCGCACCCAACGGCGCCGCGGCCTGGGCGGCGCAGTCGGCCAGGGTGTGACGGAAAATCAGCGAGAGGAAACTGGCTACGCCAAGGCAGGCATAGGCGAACATGCTCATCTGCGCGGCCGGCACGTGGATGAACATGATCCGGACGGTCTGGCCCTGTTGGTAATCCTCGGGCGCGGTGAAGCCGAAATAGAGACCCGCGGCGCCGAGCAGCGCGGCGATCACCCCGAACATCGGCGCCGCCCAGCGCGAGAACGCCATGAAGCGCTCGGGGTTCGAGAGGAAGGCGGGCGCCCAGGTCATGAGCTGACCGCAATAGAGTCCGCGCGGTCGGGCGGCAAGCGGCTCACGACAACGCGTTGCGACAGGCGGCGGCCATAGCGACCGGTCCGACCGCCACGGCGCCCGCGGCATAGGCGCCGAGCAGTGCGAAACCGGCGGTCCAGGGCAGTCCGCCGGCAGAGGCGTCCAGGGCGCCGCCGCCGAAGATCACCGGCGGCACGAACAGCGGCAGCACGATCACGGCGGTGAGCAGCCCGCCCCGCCGCGCGCCCAGGCTCAGGGCCGCGCCGATCCCGCCGGTGAACGCGAAAGCGATCCCGCCCAGCAGGGCGCAGGCCAGGATCAGCGGCGCCAGCGACGGGGGCGCGCCGAGCGCGATGGCCGCAATGGGCGCGGCCAGGGCCAGCGGGGCTCCGGTGGCCAGCCACTGTCCCAGGCACTTGATGAAGCAGGTGAGCTCCAGCGGCAGGGGCGACAGCGAAAGGAGGTCCAGCGCTCCGTCTTCGTAGTCGCGCTCGAACAGCCGCTCCAGGCTGAGGAGCGAGGCGAGCGCCAGAGCGACCCAGGCCGCACCCGGCGCGATCGCGGCCAGCCGCTGGGGCTCGGGCCCGATCGCCAGCGGCAGCAGGGTTGCGACACCGGCGTAGAATCCGACCGCCACGAGAGGTCCGCCGCCGCGCCCCCAGGCCAGCGCGGTCTCGCGGCCAAGCAGGGACCACAATCGGCTCACGCGGCGATCTCCAGGCTTCGGGTCGCGACCGGCAGGGGGTCGTGTACCGCCGCCAGGATCATGCCGCCGCCGTCCAGGTGATCTTGCATCAGCGTGCTGAACCGCTCGCGCCAATGGGCGTCCAGCGGGCTCAGGGGCTCGTCCAGCAGCCAGAGCGGCCGCGGCGCGGCCAGCATCCGCGCCAAAGCGAGTCGGCGGCGCTGTCCGGCCGAAAGGCGGCGGACTTCCAGTTCGAGGAGTGGCGTCAGATCCAGCGCCCGGGCAGCGGCGTCGATACCCCTGTCCCCGCCGCACCAACGCGCCCAGAAGGCCAGTTCCTCGCGCGCTGTGCGCGCCGCCTTGAGCCCATCCGTATGGCCCACAAGGTGCAGGCCATCGCCCCGCGCCTCGAACGGATCGACACTGCCGAACCCGATCTCGCCGGCCTCGATCCGCACCAGTCCGGCCACGGCGCGCAGCAGGCTGGTCTTGCCCGAGCCGTTCGGTCCGGTCAGGGCGCACGCATCGCCGGCGGCCAGATCGAGCGACAACCCCTCAAACAGCAGCCGCCCGCCCCGCCGGATGGAGACGTCATGAATCTCGAGCGTCAGTATCATGTCGATGCTCCGCTTTTGACCGCAGAGATCGCTGAGAGGTCCGCTGAGGGCGCAAAGGGGCTGCTGACGATCACAGGCCGTTGGCTATCCGGCGAATGCCGTCCCGCAGGACAAGCGTGTTGAAATTCAGAAGGTAGCCGAGGCGATAGCCGCCAAGTCGCAAGTAGCTGATGAGTTGGGCGCGCCCTCTGCGAGAACTCCGCGCTCTCTGCGGTTAAATTAGATCGACTGAAACTCATCCTGGCGCTTGCATCGCGCGTTGACCGTGCAGCGCATGGACGCAGAGCGGCCTCGGGGTTATGAACGGGGCGGCTGTCGCGACCTGGGGGCGCAAACGCCGCGCGGGGCCGGACGCTGTGTGTCCGTCCCTTGGAAGAGCGCGCGATCCCACAGGTGGTTCTGGGCGGCCGGAACAGAGAAGGATCTCCCCCTATGGCGTCCGTGGACACCCTCAAGACCCGCCGTCTCCTGACGGTCGGCGACAAGACCTACGCTTACTACAGCCTGCCGGCCGCTGAGGAAGCGGGACTTTCCGGGATCAGCCGCCTTCCGATCTCGATGAAGGTGCTGCTGGAGAACCTTCTTCGCAATGAGGACGCCGACACGGTGACCTCGGACGACCTGAAGGCGATCGCCGCCTGGGCCGAGAACCGCGGCGCGGTCGAGCATGAGATCAGCTTCCGCCCGGCGCGGGTGCTGATGCAGGACTTCACGGGCGTGCCGGCGGTGGTCGACCTGGCCGCCATGCGCGACGCCATGACCGCCCTGGGCGGCAACCCCGACAAGATCAACCCGCTGAACCCCGTCGACCTGGTCATCGACCACTCGGTGATGGTGGACTTCTTCGGCAACGCCAAGGCCTTCGGGGCCAATGTCGAGCGCGAATACGAGCGCAATATCGAGCGCTACAATTTCCTGCGCTGGGGCTCGTCGGCCTTCAACAACTTCCGCGTCGTGCCGCCCGGCACCGGAATCTGCCACCAGGTGAACCTCGAGTACCTCGCGCAAACCGTCTGGACCAACTCGGACGAGGGCCAGGAAGTCGCCTATCCGGATACCGTGGTCGGCACCGACAGCCACACCACCATGATCAACGGCCTGGCCGTGCTGGGCTGGGGCGTGGGCGGCATCGAGGCCGAGGCGGCCATGCTGGGCCAGCCGATCCCGATGCTGATCCCGGAGGTCATCGGCTTCCGCCTCGACGGCCAGCTGACCGAAGGCACCACGGCGACCGACCTGGTCCTCACCGTCACCCAGATGCTGCGCAAGCGCGGCGTCGTCGGCAAGTTCGTGGAGTTCTATGGCTCCGGCCTGGCCAACATGACCCTGGAAGACCAGGCGACCATCGCCAACATGGCCCCGGAGTACGGCGCCACCTGCGGCTTCTTCCCCATCACCCGCGCGACAATCGACTACCTCGCCGCCACCAACCGCGCGCCCGAGCGCGTCGCCCTGGTGGAAGCCTACGCCAAGGCCCAGGGCATGTGGCGCGAGCCGACCGACCCGGATCCGGTGTTCACTGACACCCTGGAACTCGACATGTCGAGCGTCGTCCCCTCGATGGCCGGCCCCAAGCGTCCGCAGGATCGCGTCGAGCTGACCGCTGCCGCCGCCGAATTCAAGGGCGCCATGGAAGGCGAGATGTTCGGCAAGCCGGGCACGCTGACCGACCGCTTCTCCGTCGAGGGCGAGAACTACGACATCGGCAATGGCGACGTGGTCATCGCGGCCATCACCTCGTGCACCAACACCTCCAACCCCGGCGTGCTGATCGCCGCCGGCCTGGTAGCCAAGAAGGCGGTTGAACTGGGCCTGAAGGTCAAGCCGTGGGTGAAGACCTCGCTCGCGCCCGGATCGCAGGTGGTCACCGACTATCTGAAGTCGGCGGGCCTGACCAAGCACCTGGATGCCCTGGGCTTCAACCTGGTCGGCTATGGCTGCACCACCTGCATCGGCAACTCCGGCCCGCTGCCCGTGGCCATCTCCGAGTCGGTCCAGAAGAACGATGTGGTGGTCTGCTCGGTGACTTCGGGCAATCGCAACTTCGAGGGCCGGGTCAACCCCGACACCCGCGCCAACTACCTGGCCTCGCCGCCGTTGGTGGTGGCCTATGCCCTGGCCGGCTCGATGAACATCGACCTGACCACCGAGCCGCTGGGCGAGGGCAAGAACGGCAAGCCGGTCTATCTGAAGGACATCTGGCCGACGAGCGCCGAGATTACCGCCCTGCAGCGCAAGAGCGTCACCTCCAAGATGTTCGCCGGCCGCTACGCCGACGTCTTCAAGGGCGACAAGAACTGGCAGGGCATCAAGGTGAAGGGCGGCCAGACCTACGACTGGGACATGACCTCGACCTACGTCGCCAACCCGCCCTACTTCGAGGGGCTGACGATGGAACCCAAGCCGGTCACCGACATCGTCGAGGCGCGCGTGCTGGGCGTGTTCGGCGATTCCATCACCACCGACCACATCTCGCCGGCCGGTTCGTTCCGCGCCAACACGCCCGCCGGGGCCTATCTGATCGACCGCCAGGTCCCGGTCAGCGACTTCAACGGCTATGGCGCGCGGCGCGGCAACCACAACGTCATGATGCGCGGCACCTTCGCCAATATCCGCATCCGCAACCGGATCACCCCGGACGTGGAAGGCGGCGTGACCAAGCACTTCCCGTCGGGCGACCAGATGTCGATCTATGACGCGGCCATGCGCTATCAAGGCGAAGGCCGGCCGCTGGTGATCTTCGCGGGCAAGGAATACGGCACCGGCTCGTCGCGCGACTGGGCGGCCAAGGGCACCAAGCTGCTGGGCGTCCGCGCCGTGGTGGCCGAGAGCTTCGAGCGCATCCACCGCTCCAACCTGGTCGGCATGGGCGTGCTGCCCCTGCAGTTCACCCAGGAAGGCTGGCACAAGCTGGGCCTGACGGGCGAGGAGATCGTGACCATCCGCGGCCTGACCGAGCTTTCGCCGCGCAAGCAGCTGATCGTCGAGATGTACCGGCCCTCCGACGGGCGCATCGCCCGCTTCCCGGTCCGCTGCCGCATCGATACGCCGATGGAGCTGGAATACTTCAAGCACGGCGGCGTTCTGAACTACGTGCTGCGCAGCCTGGCCAAGCCGGCGGCCTGAGGCTTTCGCCGAAATCGGGGACCCGCGTGTAACCCGCGCGGGTCCTTCGGCGAACTGGGGTTCATGACCTCGCACCGGACCCGTCTCGCCCTCGCCCCAGCCCTACTGACCCTGATCGCCGCCCCGGTGGTCCAAGCCCAGCCGGCCGCCCCGCCGGTGGTGCTGGAATTGTTCACCAGCCAGGGCTGCTCGTCGTGCCCACCCGCTAATGCAGCGCTGGGACGGGTGGCCGATCGCCCCGACGTGGTCGCCCTGACCTTCGCGGTCACCTACTGGGACCACCTGGGCTGGAAGGATACCTTCGCGCGTCCGGAATTCACCGAGCGCCAAGCGGTCTATGCCAAGGCGCTCGCACAGGGCGCCTCGTACACGCCGGAGATCGTCGCAGGCGGCCGCGCCGGCGGGTTTGGCATTTCGGAGGGGCGGCTTGCACCCCTCATCGCCAACGGCCGGGGGGCCGCCGCGACGACGGTGACATCCAGTGGCCCGCGGGTC
>JANPKX010000089.1:0-11867 GCA_031426235.1 Alphaproteobacteria bacterium
CTGCGCCGACCAGTGCGAGGCGGTCGCCATGACCCTCTGAGGCTCATTCCTCCCCCCTCGGGGGAGGTGTCAGCGAAGCTGACGGAGGGGGTTGTCCCAACCGTCTGAGCGGACCCCCTCACCGCCTTCGCCGGAGCTCCCCCGGAGGGGGAGCAAAGTACTCAGTCAGGCCAGCTCCACCGCCATCGCCGTCGCCTCGCCGCCGCCGATGCAAAGGCTGGCGACGCCGCGTCTTCCGCCGCGCGCCTGAAGGGCGCTCAGCAGGGTCGCCAGGATGCGCGCGCCCGAAGCGCCGATCGGGTGGCCGAGGGCGCAGGCGCCGCCGTTGACGTTGAGCCTGGCCCGGTCGAGCCCCAGGTCGCGCTCGGCGATCATGGCGACCACGGCGAAGGCCTCGTTGATCTCGAAAAGGTCGACATCGTTCACGCCCCAGCCGGCTCGCGCCAGCACCTTGCGCACCGCCGGCACGGGCGCGGTGGCGAAGAGGGCGGGCTCGTGGGCGTGGGCGGCCACGCGGGCCACGATGGTCATCCCCAGCCGCCGGGCCACGCTCTCGCGCGTCATCACCAGGGCCGCAGCCCCGTCGCTGATCGACGAGGCGTTGGCCGCCGTGATCGTGCCGTCGCGCGAGAAGGCGGGCCGCAGGGTCGGGATCTTGGCCGGGTCGGCCTTCAGCGGCTGCTCGTCGGTCTCGACCCGGACGGTCCCGCGCCGATCCGTGACCTCGACCCCCACGATCTCCCGGGCGAAGGCCCCGCTCTCGATAGCCGCCCGCGCCCGGGTGAGCGAGCCGATGGCGTACTCGTCCTGCGCCTCGCGGGTGAACTGGTAGGTCTTGGCCGTCTCCTCGGCGAAGCTGCCCATCAGACGCCCGGGCTCATAGGCGTCCTCCAGCCCGTCCAGGTACATGTGGTCGAACATCGTATCGTGCCCGATCCGCGCCCCGCCGCGGTGCTTGGTCATCAGGTAGGGCGCGCCGGTCATGCTCTCCATGCCGCCTGCGACGATGACGTCGGCCGAGCCGGCGGCCAGGGCGTCATGCGCCAGGATCGCGGCCTGCATGCCCGAGCCGCACATCTTGTTGACGGTCGTGGCTTCGACCGACTTCGGCAGGCCAGCGCCCAGGCCGGCCTGCCGCGCCGGCGCCTGGCCCAGACCCGCCGGCAGCACGCAGCCCATGACGATCTGCTCGACGGCGCCCGGCTCGGCGCGCGACCGCGCCACGGCCTCGCGCACGGCCGCCGCGCCGAGCTCTGTCGCCTTGACGCCCGTGAACGCACCCTGAAAGCCACCCATTGGGGTGCGGGCGTAAGCGGCGATGACGACGGGGTCGGAGGTCTGGGTCATGGGCATCCTTACGGCCTTCGGGTGGTGATGTCGCAGTAGGGGCCGCCGTCACGGACGGTCTTGTGGCGATAGATGAGCACACCCACCACGTTCGGCCTTTGGCGGATCGCGGCGCTCAGTTCGGCGAACAGGTCCGACGGCAGCCACAGGCACGGCGCGCGGGGATCCTCGTCACAGGCGATGTCGATCAGGGCGCGCCCGTCCATCGCCGCGCGCCCTCAGAGGTTGCCAACCGTGCCGGCGATGAACCCGCCCCCCAGCACGCGGGACGGCTCCTCGGGATCGTAGAGCACGCAGGCCTGGCCCGGGGCTACGCCCTCTTCGGCGACACCGAACACCACGCCCGCCGCGCCGCTCACGAGGCCAAGCCGCCCGGACGCCGGCTCGCGGGTGGAGCGGACGCGGGCCAGCACCGGCCGTTGGCGCTTGACCGCGTCCTCAAGGCTTGCCCCGTCGCCGATCCAGTTGGTCTCCTTCAGCGACAGCGCCCGCGTGAGCAACGCGTCGCGCGGGCCCACGATCACGCGCCGCGCCGCCGCATCGATCTTCACCACGAATAGCGGATCGCCCACCGCCACGTTCAGACCCCGGCGCTGGCCGATGGTGTAGCGGGTGACGCCCTCGTGCCGGCCCAGGACCCGCCCGTCCAGGTGCGTGATATCGCCCGGCTCGGCGCCGTGCGGGCGTAGGCGGTCGATCACCGTGGTATAGCGCCCCTCGGGCACGAAGCAGATGTCCTGGCTGTCCGGCTTCTCCGCCACGCCCAGCCCCAGTTCCGCCGCCGCCGCCCGCACCGCCGGCTTGGGCAGGCCGCCCAGCGGGAAGCGTAGATAGGCCAGTTGCTCGGCCGTCGTGGCGAACAGGAAGTACGACTGGTCGCGAGCCGCATCGACCGCGCGGTGCAGCTCAGGTCCCTTGGGCCCCACCTCGCGGCGGACGTAGTGGCCGGTCGCCATAGCCTCGGCGCCCAGGTCGCGCGCCACGTCCAGCAGATCACGAAATTTGACCGTCTGATTGCAGCGGATGCAGGGGATCGGCGTCTCGCCGCGCAGGTAGCTGTCGGCGAAGTCCTCGATCACCTGCTGCTTGAAGCGGCTCTCGTAGTCGAGGACGTAGTGCGGAATGGCCAGGGCCTCGGCGGCGGTGCGCGCATCGTGGATGTCCTGGCCCGCGCAGCAGGCGCCCTTCTTCTGGATCGCCGCACCGTGGTCGTAGAGCTGAAGCGTCACGCCCACCACGTCGTAGCCGGCGCGCGCCAGCAAGGCCGCGGTGACCGTGGAATCTACCCCGCCGGACATGGCGGCGACAATCCGCGCGCCCGCCGGCAGGCCCACAGCCTCTCGCGCGGCGGCGACGAGGCCGTCGCTGAGTGCGGACGTCGAGGGGGCCAGGAGGCTCATGGCCGCCTATGTAGCGCTTGCGGCGAGGCTTTTCGACCCCGCCCGCCTACTTCAGAAAGTTCAGCAGCGACGACTGCTGGAGCGACTGGAACACATAGGCCGCCGACTGCAGCGACAGTTGCGCCTGCTGCAGGTTGGCCGTGGCCTGGGCCATGTCGGCGTCGGTGATGTCGCCCAGCATGGTCGCCAGCGAAATGTCGCGGGTCTCCAGGTCGTCGCCCACCTTGTCGAGCCGCTGCTGGTTTGAACCGTTGTAGGCGACCTGCAGGGTCACGTCCTGGCGCACGCCGTCCCAGACCGAGAGCTGGCCTTCCAGGAACGTCTTCTGGGCATCGGTCAGGGCGCCGGTGAATGGGCCGCCCGCGCCCTGCTCGAAGGTCTGGAATGCCTTTAACGCCGTCAGCATGTCCGTGCCGACGTCGCTGGCCAGCAGGCCGGTCTTGATCGAGGTCGCCTCGTCCAGCTTGGCCTGGACGATGAAGCTATCGTTTTTGAAGAAGTTGGCGATGATCCCGGGCGGGGCGGTCAGGTCCGAGAGCTGGGCAGCGGTCACGGGCTTGGTGTCCACCTGGCCGCCGGCGAACAGATACTTGCCGCCGTAGCGCGCGTTCATGCCCTCGACGGCGATGTTCATCTGCGCCTGGATGTCCTCGACCAGGGTGTCGACCCGGCCGGTGGCGATCGCCTCGGCCATCGCCTGGCGCACGCCCTGGGCGGCGTCGGCGACCCGCACCAGCGCGGCGTCCTGGGTGGCCAGCTTGTCGGCCAGCAGGCCGTTCTGATCCTTGAAGACGGCGACGCGGGTCTGCACCGCCCGCATGGCGGTCAGCAGCTCCGACGACTTGGCGTAGTCCTTGAGGTTCTGGCCATTCTTCTGGGTGGCGACCTGGTCGCCGGCCTCGCGCTGGCGCTGCTGGGCGGCCAGCAGGTTGGTGAGCACGGCCGAATAGTTGCCGGGGGTGGTGACGCGGGTGACCATGACGGCGCCCTCAGACGATGCCCAGCAGGGTGTCGAACAACTCGGCGGCGGCCTGGATCATCCGGGCCGATGCGTTGAACGCCTGCTGATAGGTGGTGAGGTTGACCAATTCCTCGTCGAGGTTGACCCCTTCGATGGACTGGCGGCGATTGTTGGCCTCTGTGGCCACGGCCTCGGAACTGGCGCGTCGGGTCTCGGCAGCCGCGGCGCCCCGGCCGATGGCGCCGCCGAACTCCGAGGCGTAGCGCGCCAGGGTCATGGTCACTTGGCCCAGCGAGCCTGCGGCCTGAAATAGGATCGGGGTCTCCCCCGCGACCGAGACCCCCAGGGCGCCCCGCCCGTCGCCCGGCCGTACCGCTACCGCGCCCAGGGCGGCCGTTACGTCCACCTTGCCCATGGACATCTTCGTCGGATCGCCGGTCAACACCGGATCCACGTCGAACCGACCCGCGCGGGTCGCGCGCTGTTGGGCGCCGATGCCGAATAACTGGCTGATCGAGGGTCCGCCGACGCCGCGCTGGGAGTTGTCGCTCACCACGGACAGTTGCGCGTTCGACGGGGCAGAGCCGGCAAAGTTCAGCACACCATTGGCGTCCAGCGTGAAGGCGCCATAGAGCCCGACCCCGCTGGCGTTGTTGTTCAGCGCGTTGACGAGGTCGCTCATCTGCGCGGCAGCCGGCACGGCGATCGCCACGTCGCGGATCGGCCGACCATCCGGCGTCGACAGCCTGACCGTGATCTGGTCGCCCGGGGTGAAGCCGTGGGCGTCGGTCGGCTTCAGCCCGGTGGCGTAGTTGGCGAAGCCGGTCGTCTTGACCAGGTCGTTCAGGCCGAAGAAGTGCGAGAAGGCCCGGCCACTCTTCTGCGACGTACCCTCGTCGATCGCCAGGCCATTGCCGCCGGCGGCGTTCAGCGTGAGGGCCCCGCCGCTGAAGCTGGCGCTGCCTGAGGCGCCCAGCGCCGTGTTGAGCCCCGCCAGGAAGGTCGCTGGGGTGAAGGCCGCGCCCGCGCCGCCGTTCACCGAAATCGTGCCGGCCGTGAAATCGATCGCCACCGTCCGCTGCAGCAGCCCCGCGGAATTGACGATCGCGATCGTCGACGTGCCGCTGAAACCGCCAACGGCGCTGGCCAGGTCCAGCCCAGTGTTGCGGCCCACCAGGCTCGCCGGGGCCGGATAGGCGGCCGAGGCGTTGTGCGCAGCGTTGAGCTGATCCACCGCACGGCTCGTAAACTCGCCCATCTGGTCGTAGATCTTGGGCAGCTCGACGTTGCGCAGGTCCAGCAGGCCCTTCAACTCGCCGCTCGCCACCTGGATCGGCTGCTGGTTCGAGCTGCCAGCCGGCTGGGCGGTGATGTAGCCCGGCGTGCCGACATCGGTGTTGTAGGTGAGCTTGGCGGGGCCGTCGCCGGCCAGCAGCACGCCCTCCAGCGAGCGCACATCCACCCCGCCGCCCGTGCGGCCGGCCACCCGGATGTTCATCAGGCTCGCCAACTCGTCCAAGAGCTGGCTCTGGATGTTCTCCGATCCCGAGGAGTCGGCGCCCACGACGGCGGCCCGGGTGATGTCCACGTTCAGCTTGCTGACCTCAGTCAGCAGGGCGTTGGCGCGATCCACATTGGCTGAGATCCGGGTCTCGACCGTGTCGCTCAGCGCGGTGATCTGGCTATTGATCCGGCCCGCCTCGGACAGGAAGTCCTCCACGCCGGCCAGCGCCTGGCTGCGCAGAAGCGTCGACGACGGATCATCGGCGGCGGTCGCGAAGGCGCCGTAGATCTTGTCCAGCCGGTTGAAGAAGAACCCGTCCGCCGAGGGGTCGCCGAACAGGCTCTGGGCGTTGTCGAGGTATTGGGAGATGGTCGACCAGCGCTCGCTGTCCGACGCCGCGCTGAGCGAGGCCATCTGCAGGTACTGGTCGGTGACCCGCTGGACGCCGGTGATCTTGACACCCATGCCCAGGCCATCGACGACCTGCTGTTCCTGCTTGATCGCCTTGCGCACATAGCCGGGCGTGTTGACGTTGGCGATGTTGTCCGAGACCACGCGCAGCGAGGCCTGGGCCGCCTGCAGGCCGGATGTGGCGGTGTTGAGCGCGACGCCAAGCGACATGGATCAGCCCTCCGCCCGGCAAAGCCTGACGCACAACCCGGCGTTTTCTGCCGGGGCAAGGGTGAACGCCGCGACGTCTTCCCTGAAAATCGTCAATGCTATCAACATGGTCCCTCTGCGGACCGACTGGGGTCGCCGTCCTCAGCGCAAGGACGGCGCCAGTTCTCCACTCCGTGCGGAGCCAACCGGCCGCGCAGCCGTTATCGGCGCAACGGGAGACCCATGATGGCGACGACACTGACGGCGAATTTTGGGACCCGGCGCGAGGCCGAGATGGCCATCGAGCGGATGGTGCAGGAGCACAAGCTGGACCGCAGCGACATCTTCGTCGCCGCCGAGGGCCCAGCCAACACCGCCGGCGTCGAACAGGCCGGCTCCGACACCGAATCCGCCGAGCCCACCCCGTCCGAACAGGACGACGCCGCCCTCAACGGCCCGATCACCGTCTCGGTCGATATCAACGACGACGCCAAAGCCGCCGACGTCCGCGCCGCCTTCCGCGAGTTCCACGCCGAGGGCGTTGAGGCCAGCTAGGCTCTGTACGACGCGGGCCCGCCTGAGCAGGCCAGATCTCCGGACGGGTCGCAGAATGTGTGCGTGTCCCGGTTTGAGGTCCCCCCAGCCCGTCGACCCAGCCTTAGCGACCTTCTTCGTCGTCCTCGCCCTGCGTGGCGGCGCGCTGGTCCACGTTGGTCGGGGCGGTCTTGACCCCCGTGCGGTCCTCGGCGCGTGCGCCGGAGAGGATGTTGGCCAGGCCGTAGTTCCCCTCGTGGCAGGCGTATTCGTAGAGCTGACCCTTCGACTGAGAGAACTCGAATTCGCCACCCCAGGGCTGGGCAAACACGGTCGGGTCCTCCACCCAGAAGCCATAATGCAGCCGGTCGGTGGCGACGCGGGTGAAGCGCTCGGTAACCTTCAGGTTGGCCGAGGAACCCCGGAACACCTGGGAGGGGTGGAAGTTGGTGGTCTCGACCACCAGCGTCTCGCCTTCCCACCAGCCGACCGAGTCGCCCATCCAGGGTCGTACGCCATCGGCGCGATGCTTGGCGTTCAGCCGAACGATGCGCGCGTCATGCACCATCTCGACGTGGATCACGACCGCGTCCTTGGTCTGCACGAACTGGTAGGTGTTGTTGTAGAGCCCGGGCGTCATCACCGGGCCCGAGGAATTCCCGAACGACAGCAGGCAGCGCTCGCCAAGGGCCCGGCTCTCCGGGTTGTCGCTTGCGCTCATTCCCTTAGGCAGGGCGCGAGCGTCGAACGCCGAGCCCTTCACGTCCGCTCGCATCGGGACGCGACCGTCGGGGGTCGAGGTAATGAACCCGTTGCGGGGCTTGCCGGCCACGCGCATCACGGTATCGCCAGGGTCGGTCCAGCCGGCGTTGTAGTTGCAGTCGGTCACCCGCCCGCCGGAGCAGTCGGCCGGCAGGTCCAGCACCGTGGCGTTGGGGTCGGTCGCCTTGGCGGCCAAGCGCAGCACCTGCTGGTTCCTGCCTTCGATCTCGTCGACCTTGGACTGCGGCAGGATCAGGTCCTTGCCCCAGCGCGGGTTGCGCTCCAGCCGGGTCATGGAGACGTTGGTCCACACCCCTTCGAGGCTGGCGTGGCCGTCGCCGCTACGCGGCGCCTTGTAGGTAGTCACCGGGCGGGGGGCCTGGTCTGCGGCGAGCACCGGCATGGCGAAGGCCGCGACCACGGCAGCGATGAGCAATCCCTTCAGCATCTCCCAGCCTCCATCCGGCGTGCGCCCATCCACTTAGCCACGGGGAGCGTCTTCCAAAGACCGGTATGGCGAGCCTAGGCGGCAGCGCGATCCGGATCAATGTTTTGCGCGGACCATCACCGCGGACTGGCCGGACCTGCCCGAACCCCCGGGTCTTCTGGCGCTACCCTTCCGGCCCCGGCGGGTAAACGTGGGCGGTCAGTCGTCGCCGAAGGTCCGCTTCATCTTCAAGCGCACCTTGGACGCCTTGTGCCGCGAGGCCCACAGCTTCCGGTGCTCCAGCGCCGCGAGCGGATCCTGGCGGCGGCGGTCGTGCGCCAGTTCGGCCTGCAACTTTTCGTAGTTGAGCAGCCGGCCCGGATCGAGGCTGCCGTCCTCCAAAGCCGCCCGGATCGCGCAGCCGGGCTCGTCGCCGTGTCCACAGTCGCGGAACCGGCACTGCCCTGCCAGCTCCTCGATGTCCGCGAAGGTCGCCGAGACGCCCTCATCGGCGTCCCACAGGCCAAGCTCGCGCATGCCGGGCGTATCCAGGATCAGGGCGCCGGACGGGAGCAGCACCAGTTCGCGGTGGGTGGTGGTGTGGCGACCCCGGTCGTCCGTGGCCCGCACCTCGCGCGTGGCCATCCGCTCCTCACCGGCCAGCACATTCAACAGGGTCGACTTGCCGGCGCCGGACGATCCCAGCAGCACGGCTGTCTCGCCCGTCCGCAGATGCTCGCTGAGCTGGGCCAGCCCCTCGCCGGTCTTGGCCGAGAGGGCCAGCACCGGAGCTCCGAGCGCGATGGCCGCGATCTCCGCCACGTCGTCCTCGAGGAATTCGGCGAGATCCGCCTTGGTCAGCACGATCACAGGCCGCGCCCCGCTCTCATGCGTGGTGGCGAGGTAGCGTTCCAGCCGGCGCGGGTTGAGGTTGGCGTTCAGGGAGGCCACCAGCAGGGCGACGTCCACATTGGCCGCCACCACCTGAGCGCCGGCCCGAGGGCCGGAGGCCTTGCGGATGAACGCCGTCGCGCGGGGCAGCACGGCGTGGACCAGGGCGGTGGTCTCGCCCGGCCGGGCTTCCAGCGCCACCCAGTCACCCGCCGTGGGGCGATCGATGTCGGTGGCGGCCTTCATCAGCGGGCCGGTGGCGCGGGCCTCGATTTCACCGGCGTCGGTGATCACGCGGTACCCGCCGCGCTGTTGGATGACGATGCGGCCGGGGGTCAGGCCCTGGGCCGCATGGGGTGCGAAGTCGTTCTGGCGCGCAAGGCTCCAGCCGTAGGCGTTCAACAATGGGGTGTTCCTTGAGATCGAGAGCCAGTGAGGCGTCGACCGCGGAGACCCCGCGCATCTGCGGCGGGTGGTTGCCGGTCAGGCAACGTCAACGGCGACGCAGCGAAGGGCTGCGTGGACAATGGGCGACATCGAAACCTCCTCCTCTGCATTTGAGCCGCGTTGCGCGTTGGGACCTTGGCGAGCACGCCGCGCCGCGTCAAGACATCCCATCCGCGTCAGGAGCCCGCGCATGTCCGATAACATCACCGTCGTCGACAATTCCGCCGCCCACCGCTTCGAGGTTGAACTGGAGGGTAAGACCGCGTTCGCGGAATATCGCGTGGAGGATGAGCGTATGACCTTGCCCCATACGCTTGTGCCGCCAGAGTTCGAAGGAAGGGGCGTGGCCAGCGCGCTTGCCCGCCACGCCTTCAATCATGCCCGGGAGAAGGGCCTGACCGTCATCCCGAGTTGCCCGTTCATGGCCGCCTGGGTGAAGAAGCATCCTGAATTTCAGGGCCTCGTTGATCCGGGCGGCAGGGCCGAGCTGGGACACGCCTGAAATGGTCCAGTCGAACGCCAGCACTGTTGATAGCTGGCTTGCTGAGGCAGAACCGGCGCGTGCGCCGGTTCTGGCCGAGATCCGGACGCTGGCCGTCAAGCACCTGGGCGCGACGACCGAGTCGATGCGCTATGGCATGCCGTCTTACACGCGCCCTGGCGAGGCGGACGCGGCCTTCGCTTTCGCGAGCCAGAAAAACCACATCGCGCTTTACGTGAGCCCGAGGGTCCATGCCCTGCACGCCGACGCCCTGAAAGGATTGGACGCGGGCAAGAGCTGCATACGCTTCCGTCGAGCCGATCAGATTGATCTGGACCTCGTGGATCGGCTGCTCGCCGACACCGCGCGCCTGAATGAGACCAGCTGTTAGTCCGCCCAGCCGATATCCGCCTCGCCGCGCAGGATCGCCTCGACCTCGGGCCGATGCTTTTCCCCCTCGCGATCGTGCAGCACCAGGGCCGGCAACAGCCGGAGCGGCGCCTTGCCGGTCTTGACGGCGCGCACCAAGACCCGCTTAGCCGGCGCGTCGGCGAAGGGGTGGATGGGCAGAATCTGGATCGAGCCGGCCTTCTCGCCCAGCAAGGCGATGAGGTCGCCCAGGCGATCGGCCCGGTGGATCACCGTGATCGTGCCGCCCTCACGCACGGACTTGGTCAAAAAGCCAGTCCAGGCCACAAGGCCATCGTCCGCCATCCAGGCCGCGCGGCGCTCCGGCGCCGGCCCCCGCAGCGCCGTGGCGTCGTCGAAGAACGGCGGATTCGCCAGGGCCGCGTCGAACGGATCGACCTCCAGGCCTGAAAACCGCAGCGCCACGTCGTGCTCGCGAACCGCCACCCGATCGCCCAGGCCGTTCAGCGCAATGTTTTCCGCCGCCAGGGCCAGCGCCGCAGGATCGCGCTCCACCCCCACGAACCGCACGCCCGGCCGGCGCATGGCGGCAGCCAGCAGGGCGCCGCCGGCCCCACAGCCTGCCTCGATCACGCGCTCGCCGGGCTTGGCGTCACAGGCCGCCGCCAGCAGCGCCGCATCCAGCCCCGCACGGTAGCCGCGCTGAGGCTGGCGCAGGCTCACGCGGCCATCCAGCAAGCGGTCTTCGGTTACGGCATCCATTCAGGGGGACCTTGGTGTAGAAGGTTTAAGCGGGCTCGCTTGACCGTGCTCTATCGCCTCACCATTGTCCCGGCAAACGGCGGGCGTTGGGGTCGTTCGTCAGAAACGTCGCATTAAGGACCCTTCGCTTGAACGCCGCCCAGGCCATCGCCGCGCCGCCCTCCCTGGACCTGCTGCTGAAGCTGGCCGGACCGGACATGACGGCCGTGGACGCACTGATCCGCGAGCACATGGACAGCCCGGTCCCGGTGATCCCGGCGCTGGCGGACCACCTGATCGCCGGCTCGGCCAAGCGGCTGCGGCCCCTGCTGACCATTGCGGCCGCCCGCCTGTGCGGGGCGCGGGACGACAGCTGCCTGAAGCTGGCGGCCGCCGTGGAGTTCATCCATACGGCGACACTGCTCCACGACGACGTGATCGACTCCTCGCAACTGCGCCGCGGGCGCGTGGCCGCGCACCTGATCTGGGGCGCGCCAGCCAGCGTGCTGGTGGGCGACTTTCTGTTCGCCCGGGCGTTCGAGCTGATGGTCAGCGCGGGCTCGATGCCGGCCCTTGAAATCCTGGCGCGCGCCAGTCGCGTGATTTCCGAGGGCGAGGTGCTGCAGCTTACCCGCAGCCACGACCTGGACCTGACCCAGGAGGTTTACATCGAGATCATCGAGGCCAAGACCGCCGAATTGTTCGCCGCCGCTGCCGAAGCGGGCGCCGTATCGGCCGGAGCCTCGCCTGAGCGGCGCCGCGCCCTGCGCCGCTTTGGGCAGGAGCTCGGCCTGGCGTTCCAGCTGATCGACGACGCCCTCGACTATTCCGGCGATGCCGCCACCCTGGGCAAAAACCCCGGCGACGACTTCCGCGAGGGCAAAGTCACCCTTCCCCTGCTGCTGGCCATGCAGCGTACGGCGGCTTCCGAGCGGGACTTCTGGGTCCGCACCGTCGATCGTCGCGAGCAGGACGACGGGGATCTCGACCGCGCGTGCGAACTCATGCGCCAGACAGGGGCGCTGGACGAGACGCTGTCGCTGGCCGTCCGCTACGCCAACAGCGCCAAGGCCGCCCTCGCCGACCACGGCTCCAACAGCTGGCGGCCGGCGTTGCAGGACCTTGCCGACTTTGCGGTGATGCGCAGGGCCTAGAAGCCGGTGAAGACCCGGTCGAGTGCGCGACGGATGGCGTCTTTGTGTTCGGCAACCGAACTCAGGACCGTCTTCAGCAGCTGGCGGTCGATGCTGAAGAGTTCGCCGACGGTCAGCAGCAGGCGCTCTCCCTCGAAATCGATAGGCACGTCGGGGATGGAAATATTGCGGCTCGCGTCTCGCACGAGCGGCGCAACAACGACGCTCTCAAGGGGCGTCAAATAGTGAGACTGCAAAACAACGAAGTAG
>JANPKX010000090.1:0-4758 GCA_031426235.1 Alphaproteobacteria bacterium
CGCGCCCTGAAATGTGTCGGCCGGCGCCTGGGCCAGCGTACCGTAGGCGAGGGTCGCGCCCGAGGAATAACCCACCACCACCGGACGGTGGAAACGCTGGAAACCCAGGTCCTTCTGCACCGCCTGGGCCAGGCTCGCGAAGTCGCCCGCAGAATAGATCGAGGTGGTTTTCCCCGCCTGGGCGGCGCGGAGGTAATGGCGGATATCGACGCCGACCACCGTGGCGTCCATGCGCGCCAACTGGCGCGCCATGTCGACGACGCCCTGGTTCCAACCTCCGTCACCGGAGATGAAGACGACGAAGCGATCCGGCTCCTTGCTGGCTCGATAGACGGTGACGGGTCCTGACGCGCCGTACCGCAGGGCCGTTTCGGACACGGAGCCCGTGCTCATGACAACCGGCGCGGCCGGCGGCGGCGCGGAACGGACGGCGGCGGGCGCCTGGGCCCCGACAGGACCCGGCTTGGCCGAGGCGGTTACCTGCCCGACTGCGGAGACCCCGATCCCGAGCGCCAAAGCGGCGGTCCCGGAAAGAAAGATGTCCATCATTTTCATGGCGAAGCCCCTGCGATTGGTTCCGCGGACGGTCCGCGTGACACCTAGATCGCAGGGCCCGCCCGCCGCTCCTTTCCGGGAGACTTACGGATTTGTGAGCGTGGTCGGCGGCGCGCGGCTGATGAGCCGGGTCGAGTCGAGCATGGCCGCGGCGAGCGCCGTGGGCGGGGCGGCGAGATAGCGCGGCGTCCAGACCGGATCGAACTTCGCCTTAAAGGCCCGAAGGCCGGCGAAGCCGTAGAACCGGCTGCCTCGCTGGGCGATCTGGGCGCCGATCTTGTGCCACACCGGCGCGAGGGGATGCGTCGCCATCCCGCTGAGCGGCGCCATGCCGAGATTGAACCATTGGAAACCCTCGGCCTTCGCCCAGAGGAAGAGCTCGACGAAGAGGAAGTCCATCACCCCGTGCGAGGCGTCCGGCAGGTGGCGCATCAGGTCAATCGAGGCTTCCTCCCGCCCGCCCGTCCAGATGTTGGCGAAGCCCACGACCCGGCCCTCAAGGCGCACCAAGGCAATCGGGTCGGCCGCCAGGATCGCAGGGTCGAAGCGCCCAAGGGAAAACCCCTTCTCACGCCCGCCATGCTCGAGCAGCCAGGCGTCGGAGATCACCCGCAGCTCGGCCAGTAGCGCCGCCGTCTGCGGTGGCCGGACTACCTCGAAGCTCAAGCCCTCCCGCGCCGCCTTGGCATGCCCCTGACGCAGCTTGGCGCGCCGGCCTCCCTCCAGTGAAAAATTGGCGAGCGGCACCCGCGCCTCCTCGCCAAGCTTCAGGAGCGACAGACCGAGGTCGAGATAGGCGGTCAGCCAACGGGGGCTGACCTGGTACATGACCGGCCGGGCGTCAGCCGCATGGGCCATCTCCTTGAACCGCCAGAGCAGCGCCCGGCCGGCGTCGGGGTCGCCTACGGGGTCGCCCATGGCGATCAGGCTGCGCCCCTCCGCGCTGTACATGATGAAAGCTTCGCCGCCCTCCGAGCGGAGGAGCGCCTTGTCTCCCATAAGCGCCAGGCGCGACGTGGTGTCGGATTCGGCCTCGACGAGCGGACGCACGGCAGCGAGGACGTCGGCCAAGGCGGGTGTCGCGCTGGGTCCCGAGGCGCGGGCGAGCGCCCAGGCGCCCCCCGCAAGCAGGGCCGCGCCGAACACCGCCATGCTGCGCAGGAACCGGGCCGGATCGGCGTGGTAGCCGACGTCCGCCCACAGGCGCGCTTCATAGGGCGTATCAGCGTAGATCCACAAGCCGAGGATCACCCCGCCGACCAGGACTGCCGCCGTACCCGCGAGCCACCAAGGCAGGAGCCGACCGACGGCCCACGCCCCCTGCCGATCGAAGGCCTTGCGATTGGCGAAGGCGGTCAGCGCCAGGAGCGCCGAGAGAATGGAAGGCCCGATGTCCAGCCCCCGCAGCAAGGCGGTGGAGGCGCCTACTCCGGCGGCGACCATGACCACGGGAAGGGCGGTGGCGTGTCGGCGCGCCAGCAGCAGCGAAACGGCCATAAGCGCCAAGCCTGCGATAAGGCTAAGGAGGTGACTGGTCTCCAACACGGTCGCGGGCACTGTGGCCCGCAGAGCCGCGAGCCGCCCCGGCGCGATCCGCCCGATGCTCGTCAGCAGGAGGGTCGCGCCCAGACCGAACGCCGCGAGCGCGATGGCCATGGGCGCTGTCCGCCGCCAGAGGTTTCGGAAGGACTGGAGGCTGCGGGCCGGCGCTAGGCCAGCGCGCAGCATGAGTCCTCCGGCCACCGCCAGGGGCACGACGTAGTAGATCAGACGATAGCCCAGGAAAGCCGCGAGCAGGGCCGGACCCGGAGCCTGGGGAAGAAGCGCCAGCATCGTCCCCTCGAACACGCCCGCTCCGCCGGGAACGCTTGACACGATGCCGGCCACCGTGGCGATGGCGTACGGGCCGGCAAAGGCCGCAAAACCCGCCCCGGCAGCACCCAGCAGCAGCCACACGATCATCGCGGTGACCACGTTGTCGGCCAGGCCGACAATAACCTGGCAGGCTGCCATTCCAGGGGGCGGCAAAGACACGGCGCGACCGACAATCTGGATGGGCGCGCGGAACAGGGCGCACACGCCGACATAGGCGATCGGCGCCAGGGCCAGCAGCAGTCCCAGGCTCGCGCTCAGGAGAGGATGCAGTTGCAGGCCCAGGATGGGAGGGACCGGTTCCAGCAGGAGCGCGGCCCCGGCCAGCATGGCGATGCCAAAACCGAACGAGACCGCGCAGAAGACGCTGGTCTGGGCGACCGCGAGCAATGAAGCGCCGCTGCGGGCGTAAAGCCGGGCCCGGACCGCGCCGCCAATCAGCACCGACAACCCGATGGTGTGGGCGAAGGCATTGGCGCAGAACGACCCCAGCATCACAGTGCGGAACGACACTGCGGCGCCCGACCATTTCAGCCCCAGCCATTCCATGACCGCGAGCAGCGCATAGCTGGCGAGTGTGAGGCCGAACGCGCCAGCGATCCGCCAGGGGCCCCACGCGGCCATCTCGAGCCAGACGTCAGCGGGATCGAGGCGGCCCAGTTCGCGCCAGAGCACGACGCCAGCCGCAATCAACAGCGCGAGCGGGATCAGCCGGCCGGCCCAGACTCCGACGGTCTTCGACATTCCTGAATTCCCCACGTGCTCGCGCTACGCGTTTGCTGGCGCGCCGCTGCCGCGAGCCGGCCCCATGCCCTTGAGCATTTCCTCAATCAAGACAGTTTGTTGGGCCAGCATGTCTGTCAGCTCGCGCGTCCGCAACGCGTCCAGCTTTTCGTGCAAGCTCATGATCTCGAGCTCCGCCTTCAGATTTATCTCGTAGTCGTTCTCGGCCGCGATCCGATCCTTCGCCGCCTGACGGTTCTGGCTCATCATGATCACCGGCGCCTGCAGAGCGGCCAGCATCGAAAGCAACAGATTCAGGAAAATGTAGGGATAAGGGTCAAAGGGGCGCAGTCCAATGACCGTCAGTAGCAGCGAGTTGCCGCCGACCCACACGACCAGGACCACGGCGAAGGCGATGATAAAGTTCCAAGACCCACCCACCGCTGCGACCCGGTCGGCGAGGCGTGCGCCCAAGGTCATTTCCGAGGTCAACCTATCCGAGGCGTGCCGCACGGTCACCGAACGACGGATGAGCTGTTTGATGACGCGCCGCTCCTCCGGAGCTAAGTCGCGGAATCCCATCCCAAGCAGGCGTTGCGATTCGGAATCAAGGAACTTCATTGCGTGGTTCATGCCGGCCTCCAGCGAAAAGCAGACCATGGGCCGGTCAGCCTTCCACAGCCCTGGCCGGAACATGTCATTTCTGTGGGGTGGCTCGCTCAAGATCACGCGGAATCCGGAGTACGACGCGAAGCCCGGGGTTGTTGTCTTCCAGCTCGAGCGACCCCCGATGCAGCTTCGCACATGCTGAGGCGATCGCGAGCCCCAGCCCCGAGCCTACGGTCGTTCGCGCAGTATCGAGGCGCACGAACCGCTCCGTCACACGCTTCCGATCCACCGCCGGGATACCCGGTCCGCTGTCGGCCACGATGAGCTCCACGAAATCTACCCCCGTGGAGAGGCTAACCGTCACCGCAGCGGACTCGCCCGCATAGCGGCTGGCGTTGAACAGCAGATTCCCCAAGGCCTGTCGGAGCAGCAGTTCATGCGCCGCCACAATCACCTCGTCGGCCGGCAAGCTGACCACAAGCCTCTGGCGTGCGTCTTCCAGCACCGGGCTGAACAGCTCAGCCATGTCCGCCGCGAGCACGCTCATGTTCAAAGCTTCGAACATGTCGCGCGACAGGCCTGACTCCGCCCGTGCAATATCCAGCAATGCCGAGGTCGTGGCCAGGGCCCCGTCCGCCTGTTCCAGGGCATCGGCGACCGCATCCTGGCGTCCGCGCTCGGTCTGGCCAGGCTCCAGGGCACGGGAAAGCGCCGATTTCATCCGCGTCAGTGGCGAGCGGAGATCGTGGGCGAGGCTGTCGGTGACGGTGCGCAACCCGGTCAGCAGTTCCTCGTTTTGGTCCAGCATGGCGTTCAGGTTTCCACCGAGTCGGTCAAAAACATCCCCGTCAGGATCAGCTGGAGCCCGGGCCGACAAATCGCCCCCGATCACTCGCCCATAGACCGCGGCGATGCCTTTGGCGCGGCGGTACATCTGATTGTTCAGCCACAGGCCCGCCAGAACGACCGCGCTGAGCGCGGCGGCCAACGCCGCCATGG
>JANPKX010000091.1:0-9796 GCA_031426235.1 Alphaproteobacteria bacterium
CCTTGGCGTCGCGCTTTTCGGCGCGCGGTTTTAGGCGCGGCATGTCCCGGATCATCTATCTCGCACCCGAACCTCGGTCGAACAGCGGCGGCAACAAGGTGATCTTCCGCCATGTCGAGGCCCTGTGTGCTCTTGGCTATGACGCGCGGATCCGGTCGCCCGTGACGCGGACGCCGCCAGCCTGGTTCGACCATGCCGCACCTATGGAAGACCACGCCAGGCCGCTAGACCCAACCGACGTCCTGGTGCTCGCCGAGGACCATCGCGCCGCCCTGGAGCACTGCGCCGGGCTACCGAACCGGAAGGTTCTGTTCTGCCAGAATCCGATTGGGCTAACGGCCTCCGGGTTCGGCCAGACGGCCCCCGCGGTTCGCGACCAGTACCGGACGTTCATGGCCTGCGGCACGGGCATGGCGGGCGTAATCGCGCGCTATTTCCCCTACGATCTGATCTCCGTGGTGCCGGCGTTCGCCGACGAGCGGACGTTTCGCCCTTCGGTCAAGACCGCGACCATTGCCTGCACCCCGCGCAAACGACGCGGCGAACTGAAGTCGATAAGGTTCATGTTCGAACGGCTCCATCCCGGCGCGGAGGCCTGGCGCTGGCAGGTGCTGGAGGGCGTGAGCGAGGCTGAGGTCGCCGCCACCATGGGCGCGGCCTCGGTGTTCCTCAGCCTGGCGCGGATGGAGGCGCTCAGCCTCACCACCCTGGAGGCGATGGCCTGCGAATGCCTCATCGCCGGCTTCACAGGGATCGGGCCGCGCGAATACACCAGTAATATCAATGGACTGTGGGTAGACGAGGATGACTGCGAGGCGGCGGCCCATGCCTTGGTGCGCGCTGTCCGTCTCTCCGAGGCAGGTGGCGGCGCGGCCGCTCTGGTCCGCCACGCCGCGCGCGAAACGGCAGCCCGCTACAGCCACGCAATCTTTCTGCGCGCGTTGGCCACCTTCTGGCGCGACCAGATGGGCCTGGCGCCTTGAGGCCGTTTGCCGTTGCGCTTTGCAAATCGGGCGCGCGCGGGTAAAAGCCCGCGTCCCCGGACCGGGGCCGCCTTAGCTCAGCCGGTAGAGCACCGCATTCGTAATGCGGGGGTCAGGTGTTCGAGTCACCTAGGCGGCACCATTCCGGGGACTTTCCCCATTTCCCACGATCCTAGGTCAGCATCGGCGTCAGGCCGGGATCGCCCTTGTGCATGGCCCGCTGGTAGGCGGGGCGGGCGGCGATGCGCTGGAGGTAGGCCAGGATGTTGGGCGAGCCGGAGATGTCGCGGGGGGCGAAGGCCCGCATGGTGGTCAGGCCAAATACCGAGATGATGTCCGCGGCGGTGAACTCCGCGCCGGCGAAGTACGGGACCTGTCCCAGCCGATCCTCCATCAGCTTCCAGGCGCGCTCGCCGCGGGCGTTGATGAAGCCCGCGCGGGGATCGTCAGCGGCGACGCCCAGGACCCGGCCGATCATGGTGCTCATCTGGCTCGGCGTCATCGAGCCGTTGGCGAAGTGAAACCAGAACAGATAGTCGGGGTAGTTCGCCGCGTCGGGTTGAACCGCCAGCCGGCCCCCGCCGTGGCGGTGGATGATGTAGTCCATGACCGCCGCCGACTCGGCCAGCACGACATCGCCGTCCGTGATGATCGGGGCGGTCTGGAGCGGATGGAGCGCCTTGTAGGCCTCCGGCGCGAGGCGCGTGACCGGATCGCGGTCGTAGACTTTCAGTCGTAGTCGAGGCCCAGTTCTTCACAGAGCCAGACGATGCGTTCGGACTGCGAAATGCCCAGGTGGTGGACGGTCAGCATGGCGCGGTTCCTGTGTGGTGGGTCCGACGATCCCGCCACCATGGCGCCGCGACGCAGGGGAAGCGAACCCTTGCCATTGACCCCGCGACCGCTGCGCGGGACTTAAAGGCTGCGCAGCCGTGGGAGAGTTCGCCCTGTCCAGTCCGATCAAGATCGCCGTGGCCGGGGCGCTGGGACGCATGGGGCGGGCGATGGCCGAAGCCGTGGACGCCGATGCCGCCCTGGCGCTGGTCGCGCGGTTCGACCGGCCGGACGCGATCGGCGAAGGGCTGGTGACGGCGCCGGAGGCCCTAAGCGTCGCCGATGTGGTGATCGACTTCACGCTGCCGGAGGCTTCCGTCGCGCTCGCTCGGCTGTCGTCGGCAACCGCGCTCGTCATCGGTCCGACTGGCTTTTCTGACGAGCAACTTCGGCAGATCGACGAACAATCACGTCGCATCGCCATCGTTAGGGCCGGGAACTTCTCGCTCGGATTGAACATGCTGCTCGGGTTCGTAGCGCAGGCCGCGCGCGCGCTCCCGGCCGCCGACTTCGACATCGAGGTCTTTGAGGCGCACCACCGCAATAAGATCGACGCCCCCTCGGGCGCGGCCCTGATGCTGGGCGAGGCGGCGGCCAGGGGTCGGGGCGTCAGCCTCGCCGACGTCGGGCGGCGCGCGCGCGACGGGATCACCGGGGCCCGTCCGGCCGGCGAGATCGGCTTTTCCGTGCTGCGCGGCGGCGGCATCGTCGGCGACCATGCCGTCACCTTCGCAGGCGACGACGAGATCCTGACGCTGAGCCACTCGGCCCGCGACCGGGGCCTGTTCGCGCGCGGCGCGGCGCATGCGGCCAAATGGGTGGCAGGGCGTCCGCCCGGGCTCTACGACATGCAGGATGTGCTCGGCTTCAAAAGGGCCTGACGGCAGCCAGGACGGGGGCGTGCGATGACCGACCTGATCGACCGCGACGCCACGGAACAGATCGCTGCGTTGAGCGCGCGGCGGGTGTCGTCGGCAGAACTGCTCAAAGCGGCCCTGGCGCGGCATGCCGAGACCCATGCGGCGCTTAACGCCGTGGTCGCCGCCGACCCCGAACGCGCCCTGCAGCGGGCCAAGGCGCTGGACGACGCCCACAGCCGGGGTGAGAGCGTCGGGCCGCTGGCCGGCTTGCCGATGACCATCAAGGACACCTTCGACGTGGCCGGCATGGCCGCCTCCTCCGGCCTTCCGGACCTGCGCCGGCGCATGGTGGAGGATGCCACGGTGGTCGCCCACGCGCGCCACGCCGGGGCGGTGATCTGGGGCAAGACCAATGTGCCGGTGATGGCCGCGGACTGGCAGTCGTCGAACGCCCTCTACGGCGCGACCCGCAACCCCTGGGATCCGGAACGGACGCCCGGCGGCTCATCGGGAGGCGCCGCGGCGGCGCTGGCCGCGCGGGTCACGGCCCTGGAGATCGGGTCGGACATCGGCGGCTCCCTGCGGGTCCCGGCCAGCTTCTGCGGCGTGTTCTCGCACAAGCCGACGTGGGGGATGGTCTCGCAGTACGGCCACGTACCGCCCAGCCCCGGTTCCCACGCAGAGCGGGACCTGAACGTCGTGGGCCCCATGGCCCGAAGCGCGCGCGATCTGCGCCTGCTGCTGTCGATCATCGAGGCGGGGCCGCTGGCGCCCAAGGCGCCGCCCGCCGACCTGGCGGCGGTGCGCATCGGGCTCTGGCTCGACGAGCCCCTCTGCCCGTTGGATCCCCAGGTGCGAACCGTGATCGAAGCCTTTGCTGGCGAGCTTGCGGCCGCCGGCGCTCAGGTGCAGCCGATCCAGAGTCCCGTCGACATGGCTGCCCTGCTGCACGCCTACCAGACCCTGCTCGGCGCGGTGCTGGGCGAGGACATGCCGCCGGCGACATTGCGGATGATGGAGATGATGCGTCCGTTCGCGCGCCGAGCCCTGGAGCGGGGCGCCAGCCCGCTGTCATCCGCCGCCGCGGCCCTGGCGTACACGGCCCGCCACCGCGACTGGCTGGCCGCCGACGCGGTGCGCCAGCGCCTGCGCCACGAGATGGCGGCCGCCTTCGGCCACTTCGACGTGATCCTGGCGCCGATCAGCCCCGTGCCGGCTTTCCCGCACGACCGTCGGCCCTTCGCGCGTCGCAGCCTGAAGACCAGCGACGGGAAGACCCTGCCCTACGTCTCCATGTTGTCGTGGATCGCGTTGGCGACGGCGCTACGGCTGCCGGCAACCACGGTCCCAGCCGGCCTGACCGCCGCGGGCCTGCCTGTCGGCGTCCAGTTGATCGGTCCGGCCGGCGCCGACTCCCGGTGCCTGGCGATCGCCCAGGCCATCGACGAGGGTGTCAGAGGGTTTGTCCGTCCGCCCGCTTGACGCCGGCGCGGCCGGGGGCTCAGCCGACCTGCCGGTGGCCGCCGCTTTCGACCGACCAGATCTTCTCGATGTTGTAGAAGCTGCGCACCTCGGGCCGGAACAGGTGGACGATCACGTCGCCGGCGTCGATCAGCACCCAGTCAGCGCTGGGCATGCCCTCGACCCGGCACTTGCCGAGCCCGGCCTCTTTCAACGCGCGCAGCAGATGGTCGGCCATGGCGCCGACATGGCGCTGCGAGCGGCCCGAGGCCACGATCAGCGCGTCGGCCACGGGGCTCTTTCCCTTGAGGTCGATGAACACGACGTCCTGGGCCTTGTCGTCGTCCAGCTTGGCGAGGATCAGGTCTTCAACCGCGGTTATGCGGCCTGGCTCGACGCCGGCGGTGACGGCGTCCGCCATGCTGTGTTGGGCCAGGGCAGGTTGCGCCGGGGCAGTTTGCGCCTGGGGCGCGGCTTCACGGTTCAGCGGGGTAGCTCCTTTTGCCTCGCTCGGACCCCTCTCTAGCACGGAGAAGGCCCCAGGTCAGCCGCTACCTCGGCGTCCCCTTGCGCGCCCGCAGCGCCGTGGAGGACTGGAAATTGAAGCGGCCGAACAGAAACACCCAGGCCGGCGTCTTCGATCCCGCCAGACGGATCGCACTCTGCGACGGGCGCCGGTAGCGGGCGAAGCGCAGGGCGGCGGGCGAGAAACGGCTTCTCAGCGAGATCCAGGGACGCGAGACGATGGCGACCGGAACCTCGTGCATGATCTGCACCCAGCCCTTCCACCTATGGAACGAGGCCAGGCTGTCGGCGCCCATGATCCAGACGAAGCGCACGCCGGGAAACCGCGCCTTGAGGCCCCGGATCGTGTCGATGGTGTAGTTGGAGCCGAGCTGGGTCTCTACGGCGGCCACCAGCATGCCATAGCCTTGGGCAAGGTTTCGCGCGCCGGTGATCCGTTCGGCCAGGTCTGCGGTCTCGTGCCGGCTCTTCAGCGGGTTCTGGGGCGAAACCAGCCAGATCACCCGGTCCAGCCCCAGCCGGCGCTTGGCCGTCTCGGCGACGTGGGCATGGCCGTCGTGCGCCGGGTTGAAGGAGCCGCCGTACAGACCGACCGTCATCCCCGGCTGGAGGGTGAAGCCCAGCCGGAGCGCCTGTGGGCGACCGGCAAGCGGCGCGCGACGCGCCGGGCCTGCGAACCACATCGGCGCGCCGCTCAGACGGCGCGCAGCGGGGTGGGCGCGCCCCCGCGGTCGAGGTGTGGGTCGGTCTGGGTCACGCGGGCGCGCACGGTGAATACGCCATCGCCCGCCAACACCCCGCCGCGCGCGAACAGTCGCCCGTTCTGCCAGTTGGAAAGGCCCAGCTCAGGCCGGTTCAGCGCGTACTGACCATCGACCCAGCGGGTGAAGCCGTCGCCGACGAACGGCGCGTCGATGGTCGCGTAGAACCGCTCATGCGCGGTCGGGTCCTGCGCGATCAGCGAGGCGCCGAACCGGGGGCTGAGGGCATTGAACAGGGCGACGGCGTGGTCGAGGCTGTCGACGATCTTGAGACTGACCTCCGGCGTCTCCTCCCACTCCCACTCGCGGCCCAGGTCTGCGTCGGCGATCGGCTCGACCAACGCCTCGTCCCGGGGTCCTTCGGCGCGGATGACGCGTGCGCGTCCGGTCCGCCATTCGGCGGGGAGCCGGCCAAGGTCACTCGACGCAACATGCAGCTTGCAGCCGCTGCGTCGCAGGCCGGCCTGGTTCAGGGCGTCCAGGAAAACGGGAATCAGCTCGTCAGCGCGGCTGGCCGCGATGCAGCAGACATTCAGGCTGTTGCAGACCTTGCGGTCCAGCGAATGGAAGACCGCGGCGAAGAACCGGTCGGCGTCGGCGCTCTCGTCGGCCACCAGCCAGGCCCCGCCCGTACCGTGCAGGCTGACCGGCGTTCCGGCCTGCCGCGCGATGGCGCCCAGTTGGTCCACCGCCGGGCCGGAGCCCCGCGCCACGGCAAGGGCCAGGCGGGAATCGGCGAACATCGCCCAGCCGGCGGCGTGGGCCGCGCTGTCGACCAGCATGGCCGAGCCCTCCGGCAGGCCGGCCTCAGCCAGCGCCGGGTCCAGGGCCTCGGCGACAATGGCGCGCGCCGTGCCCAGAGCGTCCGAGCCGATCCGGAACACCACCGTGTTGCCGGCGCGAATGACCCCCGTGGCGTCGGCGAAGACGTTGGGCCGGCCCTCGAAGACGAAGCCGACGACGCCAAGGGGCGCTATCATCTGGTCCACCGTCCAGCCGGAATGACGGGTTTGCTCCAGCAGGCGCCCCCGGGGCGGCTCGGCGTCGCGCCAGGCCCTGAGGCCGGCGATCATGTTGGCCCGCATGCCCGCGCTGACCGCCAGCCGGGTGGTCGAACGCCCTCGCGCCCGCGCGCGATCCACGTCGACGGCGTTGGCGGCCGCGATGGCGGCCCAGACAGCCTCGTTTTCGAGCCGAGCCGCGAAACCCTCGAAGAAGGCCGTAATCGCCTCCTCGCCGACCTCACCCATCCGCGCGAAGGCGGCGCTGGCGCCGGCCACGGCGATTTCGGCCGCAGCGGCCTCGGCGGCGGGGATGTGCAGCAGGTCGCCGCTGGCCTGGACGACCACCAGCCGGTCCCCTGGGCGAAAGGCGGCGGCCAACTCGGGCGTCACATAGGCCACGCGGTCGCCGGCGAAGGGAATGGCCTGTCCAGGGGCAAGCGCCTCCAGCCGGCCGAAACGCCCGCTCTGCGCCGTGGCCGACGCCGCCTTGCCGCCTGACGTCCCGTCGTCCACCGGGGCCCCCTTTTGCTCGCTTTGAGCCTTACACGCTCCGGCGTCGGATCGGCAAATGGCGAGCGCGCCGACGTGTCAGCGGCCGTCAGCCAGATCCAGCACGTCGCGCTCAGCGGCGATGTAGCCAAAAGCGAACCGGCTGCGGCCCTCAAGGATGCGGGCGAACACGGCGCGGGCGCGCTCCACATCGCCTTCGCAGAGATACCAGTTGCCCACGCCATAGCCCTGGGTGGCGTAGATCGTCTCCAAGTCATGGATCTGCTGCGCGCCCTTGTCCGGGTTCAGCAGTTCCTCCGCCGTCAGCTCGCCACGGTACATCCGCAGGCGGCGGTAGTAGGACGGCCCTTCCACGAACGCCTCATCGGCCAGCCCCTCGGGGATGGTCGCCAGCACCGCCTGCGCACCGGCCTCGTCTCCCTTGCGGCGGAGGGTCATGTAGAGCCAGTCGTTGCAGGCGGTGAGCCCGTCCCAATCGCCCTCCCGCACCCACTCCAGGCAGCGGCGATAGGCGGTCTCGGCGGCGTCCCACTCGCGCAGCAGGTAGTGCGCCAGGCCCAGATGGTACCAGGTATTGAACTGGATGCTGGTCGCCGGCACCGGCAGCTCGTTGTCGAGACCGTCCGGCTCGATCCATTCCGGCAACCCCTCAATCAACACGGCGGCGCCGGCGAGGTCGGCCTGCCCTTCCGCAAACCGTCGGGTGGACAGGTAGCGATGCCCGCGCTGACGCAGCAGCTCGAACGAGTCCGGGAACCGGTCCAGCCCCTCGGTAAAGACGCCGATCGACTCCTCGATGCGGAAACGGAAGCCCAAGACCCGCCCGTACCAGACGGTGTTCGGCAGCGAGGGATCGGCCTCGTAATTCGCCTGCGCACGTTCGAGCGTGCGGCGGGACCGCTCGCGGATGCCGTCGTCAGTCATGGGCGCTCACCCTAAACTCCACTGAGATGTCGGCGCCCCGCCGTCCGATCCTCGCGCCCGAAGCGCTAGGCCAACGCGCTCTTGTACAGCTTGGACAACTCGGCCCACGCGCGCTCGGCCTCGGCCTCGTTGTAGACCTGGCTGCCCTTGACGGTCCAACCGTGGTCGCCGCCATAGACCTCGACGACGCCCGGCCGGCCGGTCTCGGCAAAGGTCTTTTTCAGCACATCCTTGTCGGCGGGCGCGCGGGCGTCGTCGTTCTTGGCAACCGCGATCAGGTAGGAGGCCTTGGTCTTGGCGACCAGTAGGTGCGGGCTGTTGGGCTGAGGCGTCACCAGGCCCCCGCCGTGGAAAGTCGCGACCGCGCCGATCCGACCGGCTTCCGCGCCGGCCGTCCGGAACGAGAGCGGGCCACCCATGCAATAGCCCTGTACGCCCGCCATCTTCTTCTTGTTGGTCTGCGGCTGAGCGTCGAGGAAGGCGAGATAGGCCTTCGAGTCGCCGTCCACCCCGGCGTCGCTCATCGCGCCGCGGTACCCGAACAGCTTCTGGCGGCCCTCCGGCGCGGCGAAATTGACGCTCGCGTAGTCAGCGGTCTTGGCCGAGCGATAGAAGGGGTTGGGCACGAGGACCACATAGCCTTGGGCGGCGAGCCGGCGGCCCATGTCGCGGAACACCGGGCGTAGGCCCATGATGTCGGTCCAGACCAGCACCGCCGGCCACGTCCCCTTGCCCTTGGGATGAAACAGCACCGCTTCGGCTTCGCCGTCGGCCGTCTTCACCATCACGTCCTTCTCGACCACATTGGCCTGGGCGCGCGCCTGGGCGGCGGTCAGGCTGACGGCGGCCGCGGCCCCCAGGCCAAAGGTGCGGCGCGAGACCGCCGGATCAGCCGGCAGCCACGGATTGATGTCGTCGTCACACATGGGCGATCTCCTGCGGTTCGCGGCCTATGCCGCGGCGCCCATGTTGCGGGGTTATTTCACCGCGGGGAAGTCTTTCAGCCCCACGCGCCGTAGGGGTCCGCGAAGGGCTTGCCCAGCGCCTCGGCGACCGCCGGGTGGGTCACCTGTCCCTTGAGCACATTCAGGCCCTTGGCGAGATGGGCGTTCCGTTCCAGCGCCGCGAGGCCGTGGTCGGCGAGAAGCAGGCCGAACGGGAGGGTCGCGTGCACCAGAGCCTCGGACGAGGTTCGCGGCGCGGCGCCTGGCATGTTGGCGACGCAGTAGTGGACCACGCCATCGACGGTATAGGTCGGATCCTTGTGCGTCGTCGGCCGACTGGTCTCGAAACAGCCGCCCTGGTCGATGGACACGTCCACCAGCACCGAGCCCGGCTTCATCCGCGACAGATGCTCGCGCCGGATCAGGGTGGGCGCCGAGGCGCCGGCGGTCAGCACCGCGCCGATCACCACATCCGCCTTGAGGATCTCTTCCTCCACCGCATCCTGGGTGGAATAGCGGGTCAGCACGCGACCGCCGAAGATGTCGTCCAGGTGGCGCATGCGCGGGATCGAGCGCTCGACGATCACCACCTCGGCGCCCAGGCCCATGGCCATCCGCGCAGCATTCGCGCCCACCACCCCGCCGCCCAGTATGCACACCCGCGCCGGCGGCACGCCCGGTACGCCGGAGATCAGCAGGCCCATCCCGCCGTTGTGCTTCAGCAGGGTCTCGCCCGCCGAGAAGATGGCGATGCGGCCCGCCACCTCGGACATCGGCGCCAGCAGCGGCAGCCCGCCCGCCGGGTCCGTCACCGTCTCATAGGCAATGGCCGCGCAGCCCGAGGCCAGCAGCCCCTCCGCCTGGGCCGGGTCTGGCGCGAGGTGCAGGTAGGTGAAGAGAATATGGCGCTCGGTCAGCCGCGCCCACTCGACGGCTTGCGGCTCCTTGACCTTCACGATCAGGGTGGCGGCGGCGAACACATCCTCCGCT
>JANPKX010000092.1:0-2425 GCA_031426235.1 Alphaproteobacteria bacterium
CGCCCGAAAGCTTTGCCGGAGCGGTGCGCAAGGCCGGATCCCACACCAGCGATGCCGACTCGTTCGGCTTGCCGGTCCAGATCGGCGTGACGACGCCGTCCGCCAGGTTGCGCCGGACGATCGACACCACATCGCCGTCGACCTGGCGCAGATAGGCCGCGTCCTCAGGGTCGGAATAGCCGAGATAGGCGTCAAGCTCAGCCTCGCGGACATTGCTCAGCAGCGGCGTCCAAAGTCGCGCACCCTTGGCGCGGACCATCACGGCGCTCGTGTGGTTCAGGGCATCCACTTCCATGCGCACCCGGGCCGCACCCGCCCTGTCAACATCCCACTCGACGGTGTCGTAGTCGCCACGCTCGACCAGGGCGCCGCGCCCGGTCTGGGGATCGACGCTCCACAGGGCGAAGACGAACGGGCGCTCCGCGTCGGCGCCCTTCCGCGCCAGATGGGTATCCATGTTGGCGTTGGCAGCGCCGACAGGGGCCAGGCCCAGCACCAATGCGCGGGGTGCGGCGCCTTCGGTGACCCCGATCACGGGCTGACTGGTCAGGAACTGGGAGGTGGGATCGTTGTCGAGAAGGCGTGACGTCGCCTCTGCGCGCACATTGACCGCCACGTTGCGTTCCAACCGCAAGATGTCGCGGCGACCGACGCGCGGCGGCAACTGGTAGGCAACCCGCGCCAGGACGTGGCCACTCCCGACCCAGCGCAGCGACAGGGTCTCGACGTCGCCCAGAGCCAAAGCTGGCAGGCCAGGCTGGTCCACCGTGGCGATAGAGACGGTCCGCAGCGCCGGTGCGCCACCCAGAATGGCCACTCGGCCGCCGTCGGGCGAGACCACCGCCTGCTGCACCTGCGGCAGTCGGCCGAAGGCGGCGGCGGGCGGCGGCGCGGCCAGCCCTTCGCCGGCTAGCAGCATCGCCACGCCAAAAACCAACCCAGAAACCCGCACGCCCGCCACCCAGACTTGTCGCCCCAGAGCGCACAGCTTAGCCGTTACCGCAGGGTCGGCAACCCACCGGGCGCTGAACGCAAAACGGCCCGGGATTGCGCCCGGGCCGTTCGTCGTTCTCGCGTTGGCTTACGTCTAGCCGTCGACGGTCTCGGCGACCGCGGCGTCGGCGATTTCCATCGGCAGCGGCTCCATGGCCTCCTCGCGGCTGGCCGTCAGCGCTTCGTCGCGCTTGGCGGCGATGCGTTGCAGGTTGCGCAGGTACGAGCCCGTGCCCGCCGGGATTAGGCGACCCACGATGACGTTCTCCTTGAGGCCTTCCAGGGTGTCGCTCTTGCCCTGGACCGCCGCTTCGGTAAGCACCCGGGTCGTCTCCTGGAAGGAGGCGGCCGAGATGAAGCTGCGGGTCTGCAGAGACGCCTTGGTGATGCCCAGCAGAACCGGCTGGGTGATCGCCGGACGCCCGCCGCGGGCTTCGGCCTTGGCGCTTTCGTCCTCGACGTCGAGCTTCTCCTGGTGGTCGCCCTTGAGCAGGCCGGTATCGCCTGGATCGAGGATTTCCACCTTCTGCAGCATCTGGCGCACGATCGTCTCGATGTGCTTGTCGTTGATCGGCACGCCCTGCAGTCGGTAGACCTCCTGGATTTCGTTCACCAGGAAGTTCGCCAGTTCTTCGATGCCCAGGATCCGCAGGATGTCGTGCGGGTCCGGGTTGCCGTCGATGATGTACTCGCCGCGCCGGATCACGTCGCCGTCGTGGACCGCGATGTGCTTGCCCTTGGGGATCAGGAACTCGACCGCTTCACCACCGTCTTCCGGGGTGATCTTGATGCGGCGCTTGTTCTTGTAGTCCTTTCCAAACTCCACGCGGCCGTCCATCTCGGCGATGACCGCGCAGTCCTTCGGCCGGCGGGCCTCGAACAGTTCGGCCACCCGGGGCAGACCGCCCGTGATGTCGCGGGTCTTGGCGCTCTCGGTGGAGATGCGGGCGATGATCTCGCCCGGCTTCACTTCATCGCCGTCGCCGATCGACAGAATGGCCCCGACCGGCAGCAGGTAACGGGCCTCACCGCCGTTCGACAGACGCTTGTAGGCGCCGTCCTCGCCGATGACCGCCATGGCCGGGCGCAGGTCCGAACCCTTGGACGAGGCGCGCCAGTCGATGACCACGCGGTTGGAGATGCCGGTGGCTTCATCGGCCTCCTCGCGGAACGAGAAGTTCTCCACCAGATCCTCGAAGCGCACCTTGCCGCCGACTTCGGTGATGATCGGAGTGGTGTAGGGGTCCCAGATGGCCAGGCGCTCGCCGCGCTTGACCTTGCTGCCGTCCTTGACGAGCAACCGGGCGCCGTAGGGCACCTTGTAGGCCTCGCGGTCCTTGCCATCGACCTGGACGGTAAGTTGCAGGTTGCGGCTCATCGAGATGATGGCGCCGTCGGGAGCCTCCACGGTGTTGCCGCCGGCGATCTTGGC
>JANPKX010000093.1:0-6611 GCA_031426235.1 Alphaproteobacteria bacterium
AGTTCCGCCCGGGCGCCCTCATCGGCGGCCGACCAGGGTCGTCCGTCGGCTCGGACCACGCCGCGCTCGGCCCACCACGCGGGCGTCTCACGCGGACCCTCCGTGAGGCTGAAGTCGAAGTCTGCCGGCACACGGACTTCCCGGGCCCAGCTCTGGCCGGAAACCCAGCCTGCCTTGGCCAGCAAGTTCGCGGCCGAGGCCAGCGCATCGGCGCTTGAGCCCCAGATGTCGCGTCGCCCATCGCCGTCCTGATCCACGGCCGTCTCAAGGAAGGTGGTCGGGATGAACTGGGTCTGGCCCATGGCCCCGGCCCACGATCCCCGCAGGCGGCTACGCGGCTGCTCGCCGGACTGGATGATGAACAGGGTGGCGATCAGCTGATCCTCCGCCCAGTCGCGCCGCCGTCCCTGGGCCGCCAGGGTGGCCAGGGCGCGCAGGGTGTCGTTGTCGCCCTGGAGGCTGCCGAAGCCGCTCTCCAGCGCCCAGACGCCCAGCAGCACCTCGGCCGGAACGCCATAGCGTGTCTCGATGGCGGGCAGGGCGGCGACCTCGCGGCGCTTGCGGCTGGCGATGGCGACGCGGTCGGCGGTGACCACGCCTCTCAGATAGTCGCTGATCGGCTTGGAGAACTCCGGCTGGCGGCTGTCCAGGCCGGCGACGCGAGGGTCCGGCGTCAGCCCGGCCATCTCACGCGCCAGCACATCCGCCGAGACGCCGGCCAGGATCGCGCGGCCTTGGAACCCGGCCGCCCAGGCGTCGAAGATCATGTCGCCTGAGGCCGTGGGCGGGACGATCGACTGCGCCGTCGCCAGCCCGGAGCTGAGGGCCAGGATCAAGAGCAGCGGGGCAATACGGCGGCGCATCGCACGAAACCTAGTATGCGTCGGCCCGCGACCCAATCACTTCGGCGTCACCCGCGCCGCCGGGCTCCGGTTGACTTGGCGGGGGGCGGCCCGTATATGCGCGCGCTCCTGTTTGCCACCCCGGCCGGTTCTCCGGCCCGATAGAGATGTTGGTCCGATGAAGGTCAGAAGCTCACTGAAGTCGCTGAAGACGCGTCACCGCGACTGCAAGCTCGTGCGCCGCAAGGGCGTGGTCTATGTGATCAACAAGACCGACCCGCGCTTCAAGGCCAAACAGGGCTGAAGCCGACCATGTCGAAGGCCCTGCTTTGGGACTTCGGCAATGTGATCGTGCGGTGGAATCCGCGCACCCTCTATTCCAAGATCTTCGCGGACCCGGCGGATTGCGACCGATTCCTCGGTGACGTCTGCACCCTCGCCTGGCACGCGCCGACCGACTGCGGCGTCACGTTCGCGGACAATTGCGCCCGGCTGATCGCCGAGCACCCGCACCATGCCGCCGAGATCGCGGCCTGGCACAGCCGGTGGTCCGAGATGTTCTCCGGCCCGATCCCCGAGACCGAAGCCGCCATCGCGGCCCTGCATCAGGCTGGCGTACCGCAATACGGTCTCTCAAACATCAGCCACGAGACCCTGGACATGACCCTGGCCATGAGCCCGGCGTTCCGGCGCCTCGCAGGCGTTGTCGCCTCCGGGCTTGAAGGCGTGATGAAGCCCGACCCGGCCATCTTCGCCCTGTGCTGCCAGCGATTCGGCCACGCGCCCGCGAATTTCCTGTTCGTCGACGACAGCGCCCGCAACATCGCCGCGGCGGCCGACCTCGGGTTCGACACCCACCACTTCACCGATCCGGCGGCGCTTTGGCCGGCCTTGCAAGCGCGCGGCCTGCTCTAGCGACGCGCAGCCCCCACCCCCGCGCGTTCTCGCGTCGGCGGCAACCCAGGCTGGCTTCCCATTCAACGGACTCCGCGGGAGGCGCAGCTGCGCTAGGCCCGCATCCGCAGGCCCGCCCGCCCCGTACGAGTTCCGAAGCTTGGCATGACGCCTGCAAACGTCGGGCACAGCAAGACTGCTCGTCCCAATCCGACACGGCGCTCCGTGTCACAGTCCGGAACCGTGATATGCGCAAGACCCTCCAGTCCTTCTTCGCCGCAGCCGCCCTGGCGGGCGCCGTCGTGCTGGCCGCTCCCGCCGCCGCCGCGGTCACGGTCAGCGTGGCTTCGTATGGGGATCCCGATCTGCTGCCCGCCGGTCAGGTCCTGGTCGCCAATTTCAACAATGACCTGGACCCTGAGCATGTTCTGCTGCCTGGCTATGCCTTGATGCTCGACGGGGCGACGGTCGGCATCAACGAAGGCGGCGGTGGCTATTCCGGCACTCTGCCCAACAATACGACGCACTACCTGACCATCCCGGGCGGCGCGACGGCGACTCTGACGGCGCCCAGCCAGTTCTCCAGCTTCAGCCTCTACATGGGCTCGCCGGACGGCTACAATTACATCCGCTTCATCGGCGACGGCTTCGACGAAACCCTGTCGGGCGGCCAGCTGACCCTGGGCAACACCAGCCAGAGCTGGGACTGGGGCGCGCGCGTCAACTTCGACTTCGGCGGCGCCAACGTGAACCAGATCGTCCTGAGCTCGACTAGCAATTCGTTCGAGGTCGACAACTTCGCCGTCAGCGGCTCGGGCGCGGTGCCGGAACCGGCGACCTGGGCGATGATGATCGCGGGCTTCGGCCTGATCGGTTCGACGCTGCGCCGTCACCGCAAGGTTCTCGCGCTCACCTGACCCTCTCCAGCAGACGAGCCTTTGACCCCCTGCTTCCCCGGCAGGGGGTTTTCTTTTGCCTGCGCTCCGGCGGCGGATGACAGGGCGGAGCCGGGCCATTAGGGTCCGCCGCTTCCCGATCCCCCGCTTCCAGCCTAAAGGTTTGGCCATGGCCGACGACGCTTCCGCCCACCCCGATGTCCTCAATGAGACCGCCCAGGGCCAGCTGAAGAGCCTGATCGAGCGCATCGAGCGGCTGGAGCAGGAAAAGTCGGAGATCGCCGAGCAGATCAAGGAAGTGTTCGCCGAGGCCAAGGGCAACGGCTTTGACACCAAGATCATCCGCAAGGTGGTGCGGATCCGCAAGCAGGACCGCGCCAAGCGGCAGGAGGAAGAGGCCATCCTCGACCTCTACCTCTCGGCGATCGGGGAGATTTGAAGCGCAAGCCTCCTGACCGGAAGGCGGCCGCCCAGCGCGCCGCCCTCAACGCGCTGAAACGCGCCCGGCGGGCCGCCGACAAGGCGGGCGTCGACCTTTCCGAATGGGAGGGGGAGTTCCTGGGCTCGGTGGCCGAGCGCGTGAAGACGTTCGGCCGGGCCTTTGGCGACCCGGAAAAGGGCGCCGCCGGCGAGGCCCTCTCGGCGCTCCAGACGCGGAAGCTCAAGGAGATCACCGCCAAGGCCAAGGGCGAACCGCGCTTCCCGCCACGCGGCCGGGGGTTCCAACGCAAGCCTGACGGTTGACAGCCCCCGCCCCTTCCACTATCCACCGCCGCTCGATTTTCGACCCCGGAGCTTTCGACGTGAAGCGCACTTTCCAACCGTCCCGCCTCGTGCGTGCGCGCCGTCACGGCTTCCGCCTTCGTATGTCCACGAAGAACGGCCAGAAGATTCTGGCCCGCCGTCGGGCCAAGGGCCGCAAGCGCCTGAGCGCCTAGGCATCTGTTCGACGAAGGTGTCCGGGTGACGGACGCCGTGTTCCACATCGAGAAGCTGACCAAACGCAGCGAGTTCCTCGCCTGCGCCCAGTCGCCGTCGTGCGCCAAGGGCTCGGTCGTGGTTCAGGCGCGGGTACGGGCCGACGAGCGCGCGTTGGTCAGGGTCGGCTTCACGGCCACCAAACGCATCGGCGGCGCGGTCGAACGCAACCGGGCCAAGCGCCGGATGCGCGAGGCGGCGCGGGCGATCCTGCCCGTCCACGCGGTCCCCGGAACCGACTATGTGATCATCGCCCGGGGCGGCGTCTTGAAGCGCGAGTGGTCCCGCTTGCTTGACGATGTGAAAAGCGCGCTGTTAAGGCTCGCCGCCGAACGCACGGCCCCCCATGTTCCCGGGGCCGCCCCCTCTTCCCCCGCTGGAAACCCGCGTCCCCGCTCATGAGAGACGACAACACACGCAACACGATCATCTTCTTCGTGTGCGCGGCCCTGATGCTGGTGGTCTACCAGTTCCTGGTCATCGAACCCCAGGCCAAGCAGCGTCAGGCCGAGGCGGCCGCGGCCGCTAAGGCCAAGCCCGCCGCGACCGCGACGTTGGCGGCGCCGCAGGTTCCGGTGGCCCTCACGCGTGAGGCGGCCGCGGCGACCACGCCGCGGGTCCCGATCGCCACGCCGGCGCTGAAAGGTTCGCTGTCCCTCCGCGGCGCGCGTATCGACGACCTCTATCTGGTCGGGTTCCGCCAGACGCTGGACAAGGGCTCCCCCCCTGTCGAGCTCCTTCGGCCGGAGGGCGCGCCGTTCGCCTGGTTTGCCGACCTTGGATGGGCCGGGGCCAACGTGCCGGGCCTGCCCAACGCCCAGACCGTCTGGACCCTGGCCAAGGGCTCGACCCTCGCGCCGCGCTCCCCCGTCACCCTGACCTACGCCAATGGCCAGGGGCTGGTCTTCACCCGCACCATCGCGGTGGACGACAAGTATGTGTTCACCGTCACCGACACGGTCGCCAACTATGGCGCCACCTCGATCACACTCGCGCCCTACGGCTCGATCCAGCGCCAGGGCGTCCCCAAGCACGTGGGCAAGAATTCGGTGGTCCACGAAGGCGGGATGGGCTGGCTCGGCGGCGATCGCCGCCCGATCAAGTATGCCAAGTGGGAAAAGGACGGCGGCGGCTCGGCCCACACCTCCACCGGCGGGTGGATCGGCATCACCGACCATTACTGGCTCACCGCCCTTATCCCGGCCCAGAACCAGCAGATCGAGGGCCGCTATCGCCTGACCAAGAGCGGCGCGCTGAACATCTTCGACGCCAACTATGTGGGCGCGCCGCGCACCATAGGCGCCAACCAGCAGATCAGTTGCACCGTCCACGTGTTCGCCGGCGCCAAGCAGGTCCCGGTGCTCGAGGATTATCAGACCAGCCTGGGCGCCGCCCACCTCGACGAGGCGGTGGACTGGGGCATGCTGTGGTTCCTGACCCGTCCGATCTTCCAGTTCCTCTCGTACATCTTCGCCCACGTCGGCAACTTCGGCGTCGCCATCCTGCTGCTCACCATCGTCGTGCGTCTGGTGTTCTTCCCGATCGCCAACAAGCAGTACGAATCGATGACCAAGATGAAGAAGGTGCAGCCGGCGATGGAGGAGCTGCGCAAGAAGTTCAAGGACGACCCGGCCAAGCAGCAACAGGAGCTGATGGAGCTCTACAAGCGGGAGAAGGTGAACCCGCTCGCCGGCTGTTTGCCCATATTCCTGCAGATCCCGGTGTTCTTCGCCCTGTTCAAGGTGCTGCAGATCAACATCGACATGCGCCACGCGCCGTTCGTGGGCTTCATCAAGGACCTGTCCGCGCCGGACCCCACCACGATCTTCAATCTGTTCGGCCTGATCCCCTGGGACCCCGGCACGGCGCCGCTGATCGGCAGCCTGTTGGCCTATGGCAATCCACCCGGCTTCCTGCACATCGGCATCGTGGCGATCCTCTACGGCGCGACCACCTGGCTCACCACCTCGATGAGCCCGCCCGCGCCCGACCCGATGCAGCAGCGCATCTTCCAACTCATGCCGCTGCTGTTCACCTTCATCATGGCGCAGTTCGCGGTGGGCCTGCTGGTCTACTACACCTGGTCCAACATCCTGACGGCGATCCAGCAGTACGTGATCATGCGGCGGTTCAAGGTGGACAACCCCATCGACCAGCTGATCGCCCGGCTTCGGGGCCGACCGCCGGCCGTCGAATGAGCGAGGTGGATTTCGATGCGGAGGCGCTGGAGGCGGCGCGGGTCTTCTTCGCCCACCCGGTGACTTTCATGATGGGGGCGGTGGCCATAGCCGGCCTTCCGCCCGCCGACCTTCCGGAGGTGGCCTTCGCCGGTCGCTCCAACGTCGGCAAGTCGTCGCTGATCAATGCGGTGACCGGGCGCACCCACCTGGCGCGGGCGTCCACCGCGCCCGGCCGGACGCGGGAGATCAATTTCTTCGTCGCCGACGAGACCCTGCGGCTGGTGGATCTTCCCGGATACGGGTTCGCCAAGGTCAGCCGCGAGGCCAAGAATAAGTTTCAGAACCTGGGCCGGTCCTATCTGCGCGGCCGACCGAACCTCAAGCGCGCCTATCTTCTGATCGACAGCCGACACGGCCTTAAGGACGTGGATCTTGAAGCCATGGAGGCCTTCGACCTGGCGGCGGTGTCGTACCAGATCGTCCTGACCAAGGCCGACAAGCTCAAGCCGCGCGACGTGGCCCAGGTCTCCGCCGAGACGGTGCGCAAGATCGCCAAGCGCCCCGCCGCCTTTCCGCGGGTGCTGGCGACCTCCGCGGAAAAAGGCGACGGCATCCCCGAACTGCGCGCCGAGATCCTGGCCGCCTGCCTGCCGCCTCCGTTGTCCTGATGACCGCCGCGCGCCGCCTTGAATGTCGGGCGGCTCTCGTCTAAACACCCGCCGCGCCGGGCGAGCCCGTCGCGCCAATCGATTCCCGCGCCTGGCCGAGCACCTGTCGAAGGGCCCGCGCGCGTTCTCCGGGCAGGTCGGGGACCCGTATCC
>JANPKX010000094.1:0-4016 GCA_031426235.1 Alphaproteobacteria bacterium
CCCGAGCCGTGCGGATAGGCCGCCGCCTCGCCCAGCAGGACGAGGGCGAACTGCGGGTCGCCCCCGAGCAGGCTCGTGGCCCGGTTCATCGCGCCCGCAATATCTCCCGGGCGCATCCCAGCCTCGATGCGCGGGATCACATACCGGTAGGCCGCTATAGCTACATCGGTCGCACGCTGCATCAGAGCAATCTCGGCGGCAGACTTGAGCATCCGGCAGGCGCGCACGATCGGCGCCCCGTTCTGGATCCGGGCCGATGGAAGCGCGCCCTTCAGGCCGTCGACGACAAAATAGCGCGTGGTTTCCTCGACCGCGACGACCCCGGCCGCCAGCTTGCGGTCCAGAAGCCAACCGGCGACCACATCAAGGGGGTTTTCGTGTTCCTGCCAGGTCCGAACTTGCGCGGGCGTCGCCAGCCGCTCACGCACCGACGGTTCCTCGAAGAACGGTGTGACGATCCCGATCTCGCCGTCTGACGGCACGATCGCGCAGGTCAACCGCTCGCTGCGGCTCCAGCGCACTCCGGTGAAGTAGACGAGGCTGGCGCCCGGCTCGAGCAGCAGAGCCGATATGCCCTGCTGGCGCATCAGGCCTTGAACCTTGGCGATCCGGCTCCGACGCTCATTGTTGGAAATCGGAACAGCCGGACCCAGAAGCCGGGTCTGCTCCTGCGCCGCCGGGCCCCTGGCCTGCGCTCGCGCCGCGGTCGCGCCGCCAAAGCCTGACACGCCGGCGGCGCCCAGCGCCATGAATGTGCGTCGATCCATGGCGCCAGGCTCTCCCTTGCGTGGCGCGATGCCAGCCGGTTTCGTCGAGCTTCCTTACTTCTTGGCGGCCTGAACCTCGATCTCGGCCATCATCCCGGGCCGCACTAGGCCGGCGACCTGAGACGTGATGCGTGCCGGCTTCTTGGTCAGAGAGCCATAGATCGCGTTGTAGCTCTCCATCATGCCCGCGAAGTCCATGGCGCCGCCCTTGGCGGGGTCGCCGACCAGGACCACGCGCATCATCACAACATCTTCCCAGCCGTAGCCTTGGGCGACCAGGATCGCGCCGATCTTCTTCAGGACGCTGGCGGCCTGGGTCTTCGTATCGCCGAACGGCGTGGCGGCGGGCGCGCCGGGCACCGTGTCCGGGGTGATCCCGCTGACGTACAGCATCTCCGACCCGGCCGGCACCTTCACCGCGCTGGAAATGAAGCCGTTCGACGGATTGATGTGAACGTTCTCGGCCTGAGCCGCGCCGGCAATGGCGAGGGCAGCGATGGCGGCGGGCAGCAGAATCTTGCGCATGGGCGTTTCCTCAAAGGGCATTGGCGGCGAAGGCCGGGACGGCGACTGTGACACGCGAGGGGCAGGCCGGCCTATAGGCGTTGCAATACGCTCAGCCTGCCCACCCCGCGCGCAGCTTCACAGGCCAGCCGTCCAACTCGTCTGACAAGTCTCACCCCCGCCAACGTGGGCGCCCCGCACCGCCTGCGGAAGTTAAAGGCACACGCCGCGTATTTCTTCGCCATTGGAATTTGCCTTACGTATCTGAAGGATGCGCCCCGGCCTGTCACGGCGGCCCGGCGGCCCGTTCTGATCGAATCCGGGGCGCTGGCGCCGGTAATTGCGTCATCGAACAGCGGTATGCGGCCGAACGGCGTCGAAGTGTTGCGTGCTGCAGTGCGGCAAGCGCTCCTTGTGCGTCGCGTCACATTTCGGCGCGTCGGGGACAGACCGCCCGCTTGGGCGGCATACAACAACGAGGGGTCATCTGTGAAAAGACTGATGTGGGGCGCGAGCGCCCTGGTGCTGGGTGTCGCCATGGCGGGCGCCGTCCAAGCTGCCGAAGCCGCCGAAGCCGCCGACAGCACGGATGTCGAGGCGGTCATCGTTACCGGCACCCGCACGACAGGCCTTCGGGCCGTCGACAGCCCGGCGCCGATCACGGTGCTGGATTCGACTGCGTTGCAGCGGGTCGGCCAGACTGACCTGGTCCAGGCCATCGCGCAGAACGTGCCGTCGTTCAACGCCCAGGCGTTCGGCGGGGACACCGCGAACCTGACGCTGTCGGCCAAGCTGCGCGGCCTGTCACCCAACCACGCCCTGGTGCTGATCAACGGCAAGCGGCGTCATGGCACGGCCAACCTTGCCGTGTTGGGCGGCGCCTTCCAGGGCGGGGCATCCGCCGACCTGAACTTCATCAGCCTGGGCTCGGTGGCCCGCGTCGAGGTTCTTCAGGAAGGTGCTGCGGCGCAATACGGCTCAGACGCCATCGCCGGCGTCATCAACATCATCTTGAAGGAAGACGACTCCGGTGGCGGCGTCACGGTCAGCGCCGGTAAGTATTACAATGCCGGTGGAAAGACGGCGGACCTGACACTGAATCTTGGCATTAAGCCGATCGAGAATTCGTTCCTCAACCTGACATATCAGACGCGATACCACGACTATACCTTTGTGGGCGATGTTGATCCGCGCGTCACCAACACCACCTTCAATATCAACTCGACATCACGCTTGTCGCGCTACCCGCAGATCACGGGGCTCGACGCTTTTCCTTACGTGAACCGGATCACCGGCGACGCGGAATATCGCCTCAACATCGGGGGCTACAACTTCGGCCTCGATATCGGCGACGTGAAGGTCTACAGCTTCGGAACTTACGGCGACAAATACGCCTCCGGCATCCAGAACTACCGCGTGCCGAACCTGGTCGTCGGCCGGGACGGATCGATCCCGAGACCCTTCGGTTTCAGCCCCCGCATCGTCGTCCAGGAAACGGACTATGCCGCGACGGGCGGCTTCAAGGGCGAAATGGCCAGCGGCTGGAACTATGATGTCGCCACGACCTACGGCCGGGACGAAGTCAGTCTCTACAACAAGGACTCCTTCAACCGGTCGCTCTACATCGACACGTCCACCGCCACGACGCCCGGCTTCTCACCGTCGGACTTCTACAACGGGGCGTTCATCTTCACCCAGTGGACCTCGCAGATCGATCTTGATCGTGAACTCGATGTGGGCTTCGCCGAGCCGCTGAACCTGGCGATCGGCGGCGAGTATCGCCGCGAGTCCTATGAGATCAAGGCCGGCGATCCGGGCTCGTACTACAAGGAGGGCGTTCAGGCCTACCCCGGTTTCGAGCCCACAGACGCCGGCAAGAGCACGCGCCGCAGCTACGCCTTCTACGGCAATGTCGCCTTCTCGCCGACCGAGCCGATGAAGCTCGACCTTGCGGCCCGCTACGAGCATTTCAGTGATTTTGGCGACACCTTCATCGTCAAGGGCACCGGTCGCTACGACTTCAATGAGATGTTCGCTATTCGGGCCACAGCCAGCACCGGCTTCAGGGCCCCGACACTGGCCGAGGGCAACTACTCCGCCACAAACGTGTCGCCGACCTCGGCGTTCGTCCAGCTTCCGCCGAACTCGCCGGCAGCGGCGTTGGTCGGCGTCAGCGGCCTGGATGCCGAAAAGTCACGCAACTACAGCGTCGGCTTTGTGGTGAAGCCCGGCTACGGCATCACCGCGACCCTTGATCTCTACCAGATCTCGATCAAGGACCGGGTCGTGGGCTCCGCAACACTGTTCGGCTCCGGCGGCACCATCAACCTGCCCGCCGTGCGAGCAGCGATCCTGGCCAGCGGCAGCGTGCTGGACCCAACCGTCACGCAAACCGGGATCAACATCTTCACCAACGGCCTGGATACCCGCACACGGGGGGCCGACCTGGTCGTCACAACGAGGACGGATCTGGAGGATTGGGGAAGCCTCCAATGGTCGCTGACAGGTAACCTGACGGACACCAAGGTCACCAAGTTCGCCACGCCGCCGGCGCAGTTGCAGGGCGCGTCCCTGTTCGACCGGACTTCGGTTGGCTTCCTGGAAACCAGCACGCCCAAGTTCCGGGCGGTCCTTGGCGCATTTTGGACCTGGAACGACCTGAGCGTGAACGTGAAGGAGAGCCTCTACGGCCCAGCCTCGATCCTGAACAACCGCTTGGGTTGCCCGCTGTCACTCCCAGCCTCG
>JANPKX010000095.1:0-6492 GCA_031426235.1 Alphaproteobacteria bacterium
GTCCAGGCCAGGAAGGCGCGGCCGCCCTCCACCATGGCCTTCATGTCCATCAGCATGCGCCGTACGTCGGGGTGGACGATGATCGGGTCGGCGGGACCGTCCGGGTTCTTCGGGCCGGTGAGGGCGCGGCCCTGCAGCCGCTCCTTGGCGAAGGCGGCGGCGGCCTGGTAGGCGGCCTCAGCCTGGGCGATGCCCTGGAGCCCGACGCCCAGCCGCGCCTCGTTCATCATCACGAACATGATGGACAGCCCGCGGTTCTCCTCGCCGATCAGCCAGCCCGTGGCCTCCTCGTGGGCGATGACGCAGGTGGCGTTGCCGTGGATGCCCATCTTCTCCTCGAGCCCCAGGCACTTGACCGCGTTGCGCGCGCCGGGATTGCCATCGGCGTCCGGGATGAACTTGGGCACGATGAAGAGGCTGATCCCGCGCACGCCGGCCGGCGCGCCTTCGATCCGGGCCAGCACGAGGTGCACGATGTTCTCGGTCAGGTCCTGCTCGCCGCCGGAAATCCAGATCTTCTGGCCGGTGATCTTGTACGTCCCGTCCGCCTGGGGGGCCGCCTTGGTGCGCAGCAGGCCCAGGTCCGTGCCGCAGTGCGGCTCGGTTAGGTTCATGGTGCCGGCCCACTGAAACGAGGCCAGCTTGGGCAGGTAGAGCTCTTTCTGCTCGGGCGTACCGCCGACGTGGATCGCCGAATAGCAGCCGTGGGTCAGACCCGGGTACATGGAAAACGCCATGTTGGCCGACGAACTCATTTCCGAGAACGCCATGTTGACGACGTGGGGTAGACCCTGGCCGCCGTAGGCCGGGTCGGAGCCCAGGGCAGGCCAGCCGCCCTTGACCAGCTGGTCGTAAGCGCCCTTGAAGCCGTCGGGCGTCTTGACGGAATGGTCTGGGCTCCAGACGCAGCCCTGCCGGTCGCCGACGCTGTTGAGCGGGGCCAGGACTTCGGAGGTGAACTTCCCCGCCTCCTCCAGGATCGCCTCGACCGTGTCGATCGAGGCGTCGGCGAAGGCCGGCAGGTTGGCGTAGCGCTCAAGCTGCAGCACGTCGCGCAGCAGGAAGACGTAGTCCCGGACGGGGGCCTGGTAGGTCATGAATGCTATTCCCTTGAACCGGCTGGAAACTCACGCCTCGGAGTGGGCCTCGCCGTCCAGCCGGCGACGCAACATCTGGTCGTAGGCGTCGGCCTTCGGGAGGAGGTCAGGACGGGTGTCGGCGAGCCGCTTCTCGAGATCGGCGATGCCGGCCTGGAGTTGGGCGATGGCGGCGTCGATGTCGGTCTTTTGCTGTTCCAGCGCGACGATGCGATCGCGGAACTTGCGCAGGCTCTTGGCGGCCTGCTGTACGCCCGTGTCGTCCGCGTCATAGAGGTCGAGAATCTCTCCGATTTCCGCCAGCGACAGGCCCACCCGCTTGCCGCGCAGGATCAGCACGAGGCGGCCACGATCCTTGTAGGTGTAGACCCGGTTCATGCCGTCGCGGGCGGGGTTGAGCAGGCCCTTGTCCTCATAGAAGCGCAGGGCGCGGGGGGTGCACTTGAACTCGAGGCAGAGCTGCCGGATCGAATAGGTCCGGGCCGGACGGCGCAGGTCGGCGGGCATCTTGAACGTTCCTTCCCTCTTATCGTTATCGTTGATAACGAGGGTAAGGTCCGCCTTCCGTTTACGTCAAGGGAGACTGATGTTCACGCTACGGTGAAGGTTGCGCCGTTGCCGGGTCCTCAAGCCCCAGACTCTGTGTATGGCGACGCATGCCGCTGCAAATCCGCCTGGGCCTCTTCTACGCGGCGATCTTCGTCGGGTCGGGCGCGAGCTCGCCGTACATGCCCGTGTGGTTCGCCCACCAGGGGCTGAACGGCGCCCAGATCGGGCTGATCCTTTCCCTGCCGATGCTGGCGCGCGCGCTGACCGCGCCGCTGCTCGCGGTCTGGGCCGACAGCTTCCGCCTGAGACGCACGCCGCTGATCGTGCTCGCGGTCGCGGTCGGCGTCGCCTACGCCCTGATGGCCCTGCCGATGGGGTTCGGCGGCTGGATGACGGCCTGGTTCGCCGCCTCGTCCGCGCTCTCCACCATTTCTCCGCTGGCCGACGTCATCGTGCTGAACCGCGCGCGGAGAGATGGCTTCAATTTCGGGTGGCCGAGGGGTATCGGCTCGGCCGCCTTCATCGTGGCGAACGTGGCCATGGGGGCGGTGTTGACCTGGGGCTCACCGGACCTCGTGCTGGTCTGGATCACCGCAGCGGTGGGGTTGACCGCCCTGGGCGCGCGCTTCCTGCTGCCGCCCGATCCGGTTCACGAAGAAGGCCATGGGGTGTCCGCCTCGGACCGATGGGCGGGCGTCGGCGACCTGCTGCGTGATCGCGCGTTCATGACCGCCGTGATCGCCTGCGGCCTCATCCAGTCCGCGCACGCCTTCTACTACGGCTTCTCGACGCTGGCCTGGAAACAGCAGGGATTGCCGGAAAGCCTGACCGGTCTGCTGTGGGGCGTGGGGGTCGCGGTCGAGGTGGCCTTCCTGTGGTTTATGGAGCCCTGGCGGCGGCGAGTCGGGCCGCGCAATCTGCTGGTTTTCGGAGGCGTGGCGTCGATCGTCCGCTGGACGGGCCTGGCCCTTTCGCCGCCCCTTTGGGTCGTATTCGCGCTGCAGACCTTGCATGTGCTCAGCTACGCCGCGACCTTTCTGGCCTCGCTGCAACTGGTCGAGCGGCTGTCCACGCCGCGAAACGCCTCCGCGGCCCAGGCGATCAACTCGGCGCTCTCCGGCGGCCTGCTCATGGGCCTGGCGACGCTAGCCTCGGGCCCGCTGTTCGATAGGGTTGGGGCCCACGGCTACGTGCTGATGTCGGTGATGTGCGTCGCCGGGCTGGTCGGGGCCTTCCGCCTCTACGGGGTGCGAAAGCTCGACCCTGTCTGAGGCCGGCCTGACGTGGGGACACGCTTGCGGCCCTGAGGTCCGGCGCCGATGATGCCGGCAAGTGGAGGATTGATATGCGCGCGCTGAACGTCGCCGCCCCGTGGGGCTTTGATGCGATCCAGGTCGTCGAGAAGCCAGACCCGTCACCGGGCCCGGGCCAAGTGCTGGTCCGCATGAAGGCGGTGTCGCTGAACTATCGCGACCTGCTGATGGTCAACGGCATGTACGGGCGGGGCAGCGCCTCGACGAGCGACGTGATCACGCCGTTCTCGGACGGCTGCGGTGTGGTGGAAGCGATCGGCGCCGGGGTGACGCGGTTCAAGGCGGGCGACCGGGTGGCGACGCTGTTCTTCCAGGACTGGACCTCGGGTCCGCCCAACCTGCAGAAACTGATGTCGGCCTTGGGCTTCCCGATCCCGGGCGCGGGCGCGGAACTGCAGACGTTCAGCCAGGAAGGCCTGTCGAAGGTCCCGGACTTCCTGACCGACCAGCAGGTCGCGACGCTGCCCTGCGCGGCGCTGACCGCCTGGCGGGGGCTGTTCGAGGATGCGCGGCTGGAGCCCGGTGATACCGTCGTCCTGCAAGGCACCGGCGGGGTGTCGATCTTCGGGCTCCAGTTCGCCCAGGCCGCGGGCTATCGCACCGTGGTCACCTCATCATCCGACGCCAAGCTGGAGCGGGCCAAGGCGATGGGGGCCAACCACCTCGTCAACTACAAGACCACCCCGGCCTGGTCGGGCCCGGTGCGCGAGGCGACCGGCGGCCGCGGCGCGGACTTCATCATGGAAGTCGGCGGCGGCGGCACGATCCAGGAGAGCATGAAGGCGATCCGCATCGGCGGCCACATCGCCATCATCGGCGTGGTGGCCGGGGCCGGTGAACCGTTCAACCCCGCATCGCTGATCGGCAACTCGGCCAAGCTGCAGGGCCTGTCGGTCGGCTCGCGCGACATGTTCGAGGCCATGTGCCGGGCGATCGCGCTGCACGGCATCTCGCCGGTGGTCGATAAGGTGTTTCCGTTCACCGAAGCCAAGGCCGCCTTCGCCGCCATGGCCGGCGGCGAACACTTCGGCAAGATCGTGCTAGAGTTCTGACAAGAACCAACCGGCGGGAGGAATTCGCCATGAAGACCAAGGGCATCAATCATCTGGCGCTGGTTTGCCGCGACATGGCCGAGACGGTCGAGTTCTACACCCAGGCGCTGGGCATGCCGCTGGTCAAGACGGTGCAGTTGCCGGGCGGCGGCCAGCACTTCTTCTTCGATTGCGGCGGCGGCGCCCTCCTGGCCTTCTTCTGGTGGCCGGATGCGCCCCCGGCCGCGCCGGGCATCGCCTCGGTCGCCGCGTTCCCGAGCAAGCCGGTCACAGCGATCGGTTCGATGAACCATGTGGCCTTCGACATGGACGCCGATGCGTTGGACGCTTCGATCGCCCGGCTGCAGGCCAACGGTGTCGAGGTTTCGGTGCCCGTGGTGGTCAACCACGACGACAGCGCCATGGGCGTGGCCCAGGAGATGCACGAGGGCGTCTGGGTGCGGTCGGTCTATTTCCGTGACCCCAATGGGATCATGTTGGAATTCGCCGCCCTGCTGCGCGATTTCCGGCCCGACGACGTGGCCCATGAGCCCGCTCGCGCGCTCCAGCCGCAGATCGCCTGAGCATGCCGCGCCTGCGCCAGGTCAGCCGCGCCGAGGCGGCGGGCAACGAGGGGATCACCCGCACCTACAACCTGCTGTTCGGCGACCGCGACCCGGTGGCCGAACCGGGCACAGCCACCGGGACCCGCGGCGACTGGTGGACCGTGTTCGCGCTGGTCCCCGACGTGCTGGACCACGCCAATCGCGGTTTCGCGCTCTACCGCAATCCGGCCCGCAAGCTGGACCCGGTGTTGCGCGAGTTGGGCCAGACCCGCGCCGGTTGGGCCAAGGGCAGCCAGTTCGTCTTTTCCCAGCACTGCAAGTCCTTGCGCGGCCTGAAAGTCTCGGAAGAGAAGATCGCCGCCATCCCGCATTGGGGCGCCGCCGATTGCTACGACGCCAAGGAGCGCGCGGTGCTGGCCTATGCCGACTGCCTGATCCTGAACGGCGGCCGCACGCCCGAGGCGCTGTTCGACAAGCTGAAGAGCCTGTTCTCGGACGAGGAGATCCTGGAACTGACCTACGTCACCTGCCTCTACGACATGCACGCGGTGATGGCGCGGGCCCTGCGCCTGGAGTTCGACGACCGCGACGACCCGGTCGTGGAGGTCGCTGCGCCTGAAGGCTTCAGCGCGCGGGATTTCCTGGACACGGGACGGCGGTAGCGCGCGTCTTCAGATCCCCGGATCGAAGCCCGCTTCCAAACGCGCGAAGATCGCCTCGGCCGCCTGTTCAGGCGTCATGGCGGTGGTGTCGATGCGCATCTCGGGCGCTTCGGGCGCCTCATACGGGCTGTCGATTCCGGTGAAGTTCTTCAGCTCCCCCGACCGGGCCTTGGCGTAGAGGCCCTTGACGTCGCGGCGTTCGGCCTCGGCCAGCGGGGTGTCGACGAAGACCTCGATAAACTCGCCATCCGCCATCAGGTCGCGGGCCAACTGGCGCTCGGCGCGGAACGGCGAGATGAAGCTGACCAACACGATCAGGCCCGCGTCGACCATCAGCCTGGCGACCTCGCCCACGCGGCGGATGTTCTCGACCCGGTCGGCGTCGGTGAACCCGAGGTCGCGGTTAAGGCCATGCCGGACGTTGTCGCCGTCGAGGACGTAGGTGTGGCGGCCGGCCGCCGCCAGGCGCTTCTCCAGCAGATTGGCGATGGTCGACTTGCCGGAGCCCGAGAGGCCGGTGAACCAGACCACGCGCGGCGTCTGCCCCATGGCGTAGGCGCGTCCGGCCTTGCTGACGTCCATCGCCTGCCAGTGGATGTTCTGGCTGCGGCGCAGCGCGAAGTGCAGCATGCCGGCGCCAACCGTCCGGTTGGTGATCCGGTCGATCAGGATGAAGCCGCCGAGGTCCTTGTTGTCGGCATAGGCGTCGAAGGCGATCGGCGCGCTCAGCGACAGGTTGGCAACCCCGATCTCGTTAAGCTCCAGCTGCTTGGCCGCCAGCTTCTCCAGGGTATTGACGTTGACCTTGAATTTGGGCTCGGCGACCTGCGCCTGGACGGTGCGGGTTCCCACCTTCAGCAGATAGGGGCGCCCCGGCAGCAGGGGCTCGTCGTCGAACCAGACGATCGTGGCCTCGAACTGATCGGCGACCTCCGGCGGCTGGCTGGCGACGGCGAGCACGTCGCCCCGGCTGACGTCGATCTCGTCGGCCAGGGTGAGGGTCACCGACTGGCCCGCGACGGCAAGCGGCAGGTCGCCGGTGAAGGTGACGATCCTGGCGACCGTGCTTTCGCGCCCGGAGGGCAGAGCCTTGACCTTGTCGCCGGGCCGGACGACGCCCGATGCGATCTGGCCGGAGAAGCCGCGGAAGTCGAGGTCGGGGCGGTTGACCCATTGCACCGGCAACCGGAACGGCTTGCCCTGAAGATCGTCCTCGACCGGCGCGTCCTCCAGCCAGCGCATCAAGGCCGGCCCCGCGTACCAGGGCGACTTGT
>JANPKX010000096.1:0-1764 GCA_031426235.1 Alphaproteobacteria bacterium
GGCGCCGCGCGGCCCGACTTCGACGAGCTTCGGCCCAACCTCGTGGCCAATGACTCCACCCAGACCATTTCGGGCGGCAACCCCGACGCCAAGCCTGAGCGGGCCTACGGCGTCGACGCCTACTACGAGTGGTACATGGCCTCGGGCGGCTATCTTTCGCTGGGTGTCTATTACAAGAACATCAAGGACGCCCTCTTCAACCAGGCTGGCGTCCTCGGCCGCGACACCCTGAACTTCGGCGGCGTCGACCGCTCGGGCTATACGCTCAACACGCTTCGCAACGGCGGCAAGGGCCATATCCTGGGCGCGGAAGCGGCGATCCAGCAGTCGATCGAGCCCTTCCTGGAGAACAGCAGCGCGCCCGACTGGGTCAAGGGCTTCGGCATCCAGGCCAACGTGACCCTCAACGACACCGAGTTCACCGTGCCCAGCGTCGGCGGCGTCCCGGAGCGGAAAATCCCGGTCGTCGGCGCCTCGGACGCGGCCTACAACGTTTCGGTCTACTATGAGCGCTATGGCCTTTCGGCTCGGCTCGCCTATCAGTTCCGCACCGCCTGGGGCCAGTCGGTGGGCGACTACCAGGTTCTGAACGGCAAAACCGTGCCGGTCACCAACGGCGACGTCTACTGGGATGACGACGAGGAATTGGACTTCTCGCTACGCTATCGCGTCAACGACAACTTCGAACTGACTTTCGACGCGGCCAACCTGACCAACGACCCCGGCCGGCGCTATGGTGACACCGCGGCCTATCCCATCGAGTGGGAGCGGTTCGGCAGGCGCTTCATCGCGGGCGTGAACTTCACCTTCTAGAACTTGGAGCCCTATCAATGCGGACGGTCGCGGGATTGATCATTGTCGCGGCCGTCGGCGCCGCCGGCGGCGCCTGGGCGCACGACGGGCCGCATGCGATGCGCATCGCGGCGCCGGCCGGCAAGGCGGTGCGGGTCGACCCGTCGAAGCGGGTCTGGCTGGCGGGCGACCACCACGTCCACAGCCGCTACAGCGTCAGCTACACCCCGGCCGCGGACGGCAAGTCGCCGCCGACGCCGGTGATCGCCGGTGACGCGCTGCATCCGATCCCCACCAACGCGGCGATGGGGGACAAGTTTGGCTTGTCGTGGATGGTGGCCACCGACCATGGCGGCCCGCTGCATTCCAAGGTCAACCGCGACCTGGCCTATCCCGAGCTTCAGAGAGCGCGGCGTGAGGTCCCCGGCGTGATCCAGTTCTACGGCATGGAGCTCAACACGCCGGGCGCCGAACACTCCAGCGTGATCGTTCCGAAGAACGCCGCGGAGCGGGACGTCCTGTTCGGCATTGAGAGCCGTTACGATCACCGCGAGCCCTGGCCCGCCGACCCGACCCGCAACACCGAAGCGCGGATGGTCGAGGCGCTGCAATACATGGCGAAGATTCCCGCCCCGCCGGTGGTGATCGCCAACCACCCGTCGCGGACGGCGACCGGCGTGGGCGTCTACACCCAGGTTTCACCAGGCGAGCTTCGCAACTGGAACGACGCCGCGCCCCAGGTGGCCGTCGGTATGGAAGGCGCCCCCGGACACCAGGCCGGCGCGTTGAACGCCAAGGCCCAGACCAACCCGGACGACGCGTTTAGGGGCAGCTATCGCCGCGCGCCGACCCTGGGCGGCTATGACCAGATGACCGCGATCCTGGGGGGCTTCTGGGATTCCATGCTGGCCGAAGGCCGCCGCTGGTGGATCACCTCGACCTCCGACTCCCACCGCCACTATACCGAGGGCG
>JANPKX010000097.1:0-6413 GCA_031426235.1 Alphaproteobacteria bacterium
CCAGCCCCCCGGCCGCCATCAGCCAACCGGTCGCCGTGACGCTGAGCCCGCTGCCGGCCTTCAGGATCGCCGGGGCCGACAGGTTGAAGGCATAGGCCGAGCCCATGAGACAGATGTTGGCCAGCGCCAGGCCCAGAACCCGGGGATCACGCATGAGGCTGAGCAGGCCGGGCGCCTCCCCCCGCCCAGCCTCGGCCCGGTCCTCGGCCAGGCGCGCGGCGAACCAGGCCTTCTGCTGCGCGCTCAGCCAGCGCACCGTCTCGGGCGCGTCGGGCAGAGCAAAGAAGATCACCGCGCTGAGCACGATCGCCGGCAGGCCCTCGATGAGGAACAGCCACTGCCAGCCGTGCAGACCCATAAGCCCGTCCATCGAGAGCAGTGCGCCCGCCAGTGATCCCATCAGCGCCGACGCCAGGGGAATGGAGACGTAGAACCAGCTGATCGCCCGCCCGCGACTGGCGGCGGGGAACCACTGCATCAGGTAGTAGATGATCCCGGGAAAGAAGCCGGCCTCTGCCGCCCCTAGCAACAGGCGCATGACGTAGAACTGCGTCGGCGTCTGCACGAACATCATGCCCACGGCCAGAACGCCCCAGGTCAGCATGATGCGAGCGATCCACCGGCGCGCGCCCACCCGAACCAGGATCATGTTCGAGGGCACTTCCAGCAGCGCGTAGGTCAGGAAGAACAGGCCCCCGCCAATCCCGTAGACCGTAGCGCTGAATCCCAGGTCCTCATTCATCTGCAGCGCGGCGAAGCTGATGTTGACGCGGTCGATGAAGGCGATCGCGTAGCCCAGGGCGATCAGCGGCAGGATGCGCCACATCGCCTTGCGCAAGGCTGTGCGCCCGACCTCGGCTTCTGGCGGCTGCATTGTCATCGCATGCTCCCCTGGACCGCTTACCGATCCTCGGGGCCGGCAAACCTCAACATCGCGGCAAAAGCAACAAAGGCGACCCTCTCGGGCCGCCTCTGCGCGCTTCATCATGTCCGCACAGGATTTTGGCGATCCTGGAAGCGCCGCGGGGGCCCCACGCCCCGGCGTCGACCCGCAAGTCAAACGCCGTTGGTTCGACCCTGTCCCGCCCCCGGAGCGGAATCAAGCGGACTCGTCGTTGCGACTGCGGATCGCCCCCGCCTGTGGCCGCCGCACCACGCCGCGAAATGGCCCAATTCCGGGCGCGAGCCGAACACACAGGGCCGGTCTATTCGTCCGCGTCGGCTGGCCCGCATCCGGTTGGGAACCTGAACAGCCCCCCCAGCCCCCCTGATCGGGCGCGCTCGGTCAGCCGACACCCTTCCCCCCGCCTCCATCCGAGCCTAGGAAGACAGCCACTCTCCTGGAATTGCGCATGTCTGCTCGTCTGCCCCTCCTCGCCGTTGTCCTCCTGATTAGCGGCTGCGCCACGGCGCCGCCTCGCGCCGCCGCGCCTGCGGTCTACACCGGCACACCGCAGGAGCAGTGGATCCAGGGACAGCGCGCCTATGAGGCCTGGAGCGCCGCGCGTCCGGGTTGGAAAACGACGCCGAGCGGGCTGCAGTACCACCGTTTGAAATCCACCCGAGGCGCCCGACCGGACCCGGGGGCGGTGGTGACCATCCATTACGCCGGCCGGTTCATCGACGGCCGGGTGTTCGATTCGTCCCGCGATCGCGGGGAGCCCGCGACCTTCCCGCTGCCGCGACTGATCAAGGGTTGGCAAGAGGGCGTGCCGATGATGCGGGTGGGCGAGACCTGGGCCTTCGTGATCCCGTCCGATATCGCCTACGGGGACCGTGATCGCGCACCAATTCCGCCCGGATCGACCCTGCTGTTCGAGATCGAGCTGATCGGCCTGCCGGGGGACAAGCAATGAGCCTGCCCGAACCCGCGCCCAAGGATAACGCCAAGCTGATCGGCCGGCTGATCATCATCGGCTTCGGCATCCTGCTGGCGGCCTATGTCGTGCCGCTGGCGCTGAGCTTCCTGCCCTGATGGCGTCGGGCCGGGCCTCCGCGGTCCAGGCTGAGGGCACCTGCGTGTGCGGAGCGGTGCGTTTCGAAATCGATGTGCCGGCAATCTGGGCCTGACACGACCATGCCCCGGCCAGCCGCCACGCCCACGGCGCGGCCTATGCGACCTACGTCGGATCGTGGAAGCGGCGCTTTCGGCTTCTGGAAGGGGAGGGCGACATCAGCCGCTATGAGGACGGCGAGGCGCGCACCGTCCGCAGCTTCTGCGCCCGCTGCGGCACGCCCTTATTCTACGAACGGAACAGTTCGCCCCGGGTGATCAACATCCCTCGCGCCCTGTTCGCCGCGCGCACCGGCCGCGAGCCCCGTTACCACATGCACCTCGACCGCGCCGCCGACTGGCTCTGGCGCGGTGAGCCGCTGTCCCCGCTCAAGGGGTATCCCGGCGTGCTCCGCGAGCGTCCTCGAAAGACGAAGATCCTTCCGCCCGACGTGCTCTGAACCGCCACACGCCGGCCCCAAAACGAAGGCGGCCCCGGCAGCCATCAAAGGCGCCAGGGCCGCACACCCGTCGCTGATCGTCCAAGGGGGGAAGGACGACCGGCGCGATCGAGAGCTCATGTAGGCGCGCACTTTGTCCACACAAGGACCGGAAACAAACGATTCAAGATTTTCCATTGCTTTGGTGTTGTAGTCATGTATAACACTAACTAACAGGATGCTTGGCCGGTCGATCGTTTCCGTCGACTCGCCCCGCGGCCTATTCGGAACGGACGATGGACCCCGCGTGGAACGACAGCCAACCGATATACCGGCAGATCCACGATCGCGTCGTGGCGATGATCCTCGACGAGGTGCTGGGCGAGGGCGCCCCGTTGCCGTCGGTGCGCCAGGTTGCGGCGGACAGCCGGGTCAATCCGCTCACCGTGCTGAAGGCCTATCAGCAGCTGGCCGACGAGGGTCTGGTGGAAAAGCGGCGCGGCCTTGGGATGTTCGTTCAGGCGGGCGCCCGCGCGCGGCTGCTGCAAGGCGAACGAGAGCGGTTCCTGACCGAGCAATGGCCACAGATCTACGTCAACATCCTGCGGTTGGGCCTGGCCCCGGACCTGCTGGGCGGCAAGCGGACGGAGGGCTGAGCTGATGATGTGCATCGAGGCTCACGGGCTGCGCAAGGCCTACCGGAACACCGTCGCCGTCGACGGAATCGACATCTCCATCGGATCCGGCCGGGTGGTCGGGCTCATCGGCCCCAACGGGGCCGGCAAGAGCACCACGATCAATGCGCTCCTGGGACTTACCCCCTATGAGGGCTCCGTGAAGGTGCTGGGCCATGATCCCTGGACCGCGCGCAACCGGCTCATGACCGATGTGTCGTTCATCGCCGACGTGGCCATCCTGCCGCGCGGGCTGCGGGTGGCTCAGGTGATCGACTATGTCGAGGGCGTCCACCCCCGGTTCGATCGGGCCAAGGCGGAGGGCTTTCTGGCCCGCACCACGATCCCGCGCCGCAGCCGGGTCCGCGAACTCAGCAAGGGCATGGTCGCCCAGCTGCACCTGGCCCTGATCATGGCCATAGATGCGCGCCTGCTGGTGCTCGACGAGCCGACGCTGGGCCTGGACCTGCTGTATCGCAAGGCGTTCTACGACAGCCTGCTGAACGACTATTTCGACGGAGGCCGTACGATCCTGATCTCCACGCATCAGGTCGAGGAAATCCAGCACATCCTCACCGACGTGATCTTCCTGGATCAAGGCTGTGTCGTGCTCGACGCCAGCCTGGAGGACCTGGAGGTCCGCTTCGTGGAGTTGGTCGCTGGACCGGACCAGGCCGCGAGCGCGCGCAGCCTGGGGCCGATCCAGGAGCGACAGGCATTCGGCCGCATCCACCTGCTGTTCGACGGCGTTGACCGGGAGCGGCTGTCGGGCCTGGGCGACCTGCGAACCGCCAACCTGGCCGACATCTTCGTGGCCCTGATCGGCGCCCGCCCGCGAAGGCATGCGGCATGAACGCGCGCCTGGATCCGCCTGCGGCTGCGCCCAAGGCCCTGTCGCAGGGGCGCCTGTTGTATTGGTCGATGCGGCGCGAGCTCTGGGAGCACCGTGCCGTCTATGTGGCGCCCGCGGTGATTGCCGGCGTCGCCCTGTTCGGCGGCGTCATCAGCAGCTTTTGGTTGCCCCACTCATTGCCTGCAGTGCGGAGCGGCGGCCCGTTCGCCATGTATTCGCTGATCGCGCTCAGCGTGATGATGACCGGCCTTATCGTGGCGATGTTCTATGCCTCCGCCGCCCTACACGCGGAGCGGCGCGACCGCACCCTGCTGTTCTGGAAGTCCCTGCCGGTCTCCGACCGGACCGCCGTGCTCGCGAAGTTCGCCATCCCGATGCTCTTCATACCGGCGGCCACGCTCGCGATCATCCTGGCTGCGCAACTGGCGCTGCTGATCTGGAGCGCCGCCATTGTGCTGGTCAACGGCGTGTCGCCGGCACTGCTTTGGGCGCGTGCGGACCTCACCACCATGTGGGTGGTCCTGCCCTATGGATTGATCGTCAACGCCCTGTGGCAGGCGCCCCTCTATGCTTGGCTGTTGCTGGTCTCGGCCTGGGCGCGCCGGGTTCCGTTCCTGTGGGCCGTGGCCCCCTTCGTCATGCTGACGCTGTTCGAGGCCATTATCCGGGCCATGGCCAGGGCGGCCGGTGCGGGCGATCGCACAACGCCCGTCGCCGATTTCGTGGGCAATCGCCTGCTGGGCGGCTTTGCCGAGGCCTTCAGCGTCGACGGCCGGGCGACGTCCGCCGTGCAGCGGATCGGACAACTGAACCCGCTGCGCACTTTCACCAGCCCTGACCTCTGGGGCGGGCTGATCGCCGCCGCCGCCCTGCTGGCCGCCGCCATCTGGCTCCGACGACGGCGCGAACCGCTCTGAGCTGACCCACCCAACGGCCGAAACTTTCGCCCCGCAACCCCAGGAGGACTGCGAATGACCCCTGCTGCCTTGATGTCTGCCAGCCTGGAAATGGGCTGAGCCATGAACCTGGAATTTGGGCCCGACGCCCCGGTCCTGCTGCAGGCGCTCGCCGCCGCCGCCCTTGTCGGCCATATCGCCGGCGGAACTTTGGGGATGATCTCCGGGGGGGTAGCGATGTTCGCGCCAAAGGGCGGGCGGGCGCACCAGGTGGCCGGGACGATCTTCTTCGTCTCCATGCTGGCTATGGCGGGCATCGCGGCGATCGTCGCCCCGATGCTCGACGAGGCGCGCTGGACCAACACCACCGCCGCGGTCTCCACGCTCTATCTGGTCGCCACCGCCTGGGCCACGGTGCGCCGGCGGCCGGGCCAGACAGGCTGGTTCGAACGGGGGATCGTTGTCGTCCCGCTCGCGATCGCGGGGATGGGCGCGGTCCTGGCGGCGGCCGGTGCGGCGGTCCCGAGGCCTGAGGACTTCACCGTCGTCTACATCTTCGCGGCGATCTCCCTGGCGGCTGCGCTGGCCGATCTGTGGGTGATCCGGCGCGGCGGCCTGCGGGGCGTTCCGCGGGTCGCGCGGCACCTGTGGCGGATGAGCGCGGCGCTGTTCATCGCCACCGGCTCCTTCTTCTTCGGCCAGGCCGATGTCCTGCCGCCGGTGCTGAGGGCCAGTCTCGTGCCGATGGTGCTGGGTCTGGCGCCGCTGGTGCTGATGGCCTTCTGGCTGGTCCGCGTGCGCCTGCCTCGTCGCTTGCGCCTGCGCCCGGCCCTCGTTTGAAATCCCGGAACCGGAGTGGCCCATGCGAAGCCTGATCTGGATTCTCCTCGCGGCCCTGGCGGCTGGCGGCGCCGCCGATGCCGGACCCTATCGCGTCCCCCGCACGCCCGATGGGGCCCCGGACCTGCAGGGCCTCTGGACCAACACCGGGCTCACCTTCCTGCAGCGGCCGCCGATCTTCAAAGGCCTGATCGCCACGGAAGCGGAGGCCGCCATGATGATCTCGGGCTTCCGGCAGATGACGGCGAGCATGACCGATGCCGCGCCCGTCGATCCGAATCTGCCGGCCCCGCCGGTGGTCAAGTCAGCGCCCAATACCGATTTTCTCGAGATGGACCTCAGCCTGGCCAGGGTCGACGGCCAGATGCGCTCGTCGTGGATCGTCGAGCCCGCCAGTGGCCGTATCCCCTTCACCGCCGCAGGCAAGGCCGCGCGGGATGCCGTCAGCCGCGACAGCTATGAGGGACCCGAAGGCAGGCCGCTGTCCGAGCGGTGTCTGGTGGCCATCGGCTCTTCCGAAGGTCCGCCGATGATGAACGCCGCCTTCAACGGCCATTACCAGATCGTCCAGACCCGCGACCACGTGGCCATTCACGTCGAGATGAATCACGACGTCCGCATCGTACGTCTGGCCGACCGAGTACATCCCCCGGCCTCGGTGCGCGTCTGGATGGGCGATTCCGTCGGCTGGTGGGAGGGTGACACCCTGGTGATCGA
>JANPKX010000098.1:0-3297 GCA_031426235.1 Alphaproteobacteria bacterium
GCTTGGCGTCAGGCGCCGCCTCCAGTCCGGCCATCATCAACTCTCCCAGCGGCCTCAAGGCCATGCGCGAGCATTTAGGCAAGCCGACGCCGCGTCACCCAAGCCCCACGCGGATCGCGGCAGGGCCGCAACACTCCTGGAAAATCCCGAAGGTCAATGCCAGCCGCGCGTTCATCAATTTGACAATCCCTTGCCGCACAAGGATATGCGGGGCCTGCCATACCGCCTTTTCGGCACGCCGGATCTGAAGGACACGACTTTGCGCCGCATCACGACCCTCTCCGCTATCGGACTGGCTTTGGTCTTGTCTGTCGGGACCACCCAGGTCGCGCTTGGCGCGAAAGCCGACGCCAAGTCTCAGGTCGCCAGCGTTCCCGTGCCGGCCCAGGCGGACAACTTCCGCCTCGTGACCGCCAGCGGTCACTCGCAGGACCTCTACCGCTATCAGGACGCGCGCGCCGTGGTCCTGGTCATGCACGCGGTGGGAAGCCCTGAGATCCGCAAGATCGCCCCCAGGATCACCGCGATGCAGACCACCTACGGGCCGCAGGGCGTTCAGGTGATGATGCTCAATTCGACAGCCAAGGACAGCCGCGCCGCCGTGCTCGCCGAGACGAAAGCGCTGGGGCTGAGCCTCCCCGTCATGATGGACGACAACCAGCTCGCCGGCGACCAACTTGGCGCGACCCGGGTCTCCGAGGTGCTGGTGATCAATCCCAAAACCTGGGGCGTGGTCTATCGCGGCGCCATGAGCGGCGCCCAGGCTGCGGTTGACGCGCTGGTCGCCGGCAAGCCGGTGGCGGTGGCCGCCGTCCCGGCCTCTGGCGCCCCGATCAACTTCCCCGACCGCTCGCCCGCGGCCAAGGCTGGCTTCGCCAAGATCTCGTACGCCCGCACGATCGTGCCGATCCTGGAGAAGAACTGCGTCGCCTGCCACCAGGAAGGCGGCATCGCGCCCTTCGCCATGGACAGCTACGCCAAGGTGAAGGGCTTCTCGCCGATGATCCGCGAGGCGCTGCGTACCGACCGCATGCCGCCGTGGGATGTCGATCCCAAGGTCGGCCACTTCAAGGACGACAAGAGCCTGTCGCCCGACGAGTTGAAGACCCTGGTGCGCTGGGTTGAAGCCGGCGCGCCGCGCGGCGACGGCCCCGACCGGCTGGCCGCCGTCAAGCGCGTCGCCCCCGAGTGGCCGCTGGGCAAGCCGGACCTGATCGTCGACATCCCCGCCTACACGATCCCGGCCAGCGGCATCGTCGATTACCAGTATCCCGTGGTGAAGAACCCGCTGACCGAGGGCAAGTGGCTCAAGGCCGCGACCGCCAAGGTCGACCAGCGCCAGGCGGTCCACCACATCCTGTCGGGCTATATCGCGCCGGGCGAGGACCAGCTGGGCGGCATGGCCAACTGGGGCGGCGCCATCGGCGGCTATACCGTGGGCATGGAGAGCGTCGTCCAGCCCACCGACATCGGGACCTATGTGCCTCCGGGCGGCTCGTTCGGCTATCAGATGCACTACACGCCGTTCGGCAAGGAAGTGACCGCCAAGCAGCAGATGGGCCTATACTTCTACAAGGACGGCGAGGCGCCGCGGCTGATGATGCGCGAGAACACCATCGCCAACCTGTTCATCAAGATTCCGCCGAACACCGAGGCGCACAGGGAGGTCTCGTACCTGAACTTCCCGCGCGAGGCGCTGCTCTACTCGGTGGTGGTCCACGCGCACTACCGCGGGACCTATTCCGACCTGAAGATTCGCTATCCCGACGGCACGGAAAAGCAGTTGCTGAACGTGCCGCGCTACGACTTCAACTGGCAGCGGATGTATGAGTTCGCCGAGCCCATCAAGGTGCCCGCCGGCTCCAAGCTGATCGCCAGCTACATCTACGACAACTCCAAGCGGAACGTCGCCAACCCCGATGCCAGCAAGGAGATCGTCTGGGGCGATCAGTCGTTCGAGGAGATGTTCTTCACTCAGCTGCGTTACCGCTGGGTGGACGAGACCGTCGCCAAGCAGACCACCTACGACGACGAGATGATGAAGACCCGTCTGATCGGGATGATGGACTCCAACATCGACGACAAGATTCAGATCGACGAGCTTCGCGGGGATCTGGGCAGCGCGATCCGGCCCCGCTTCGCCCTGGCCGACCAGAACAAGGACGGCGGCATCGACGCCAAGGAGTTCGAACCGATCCTCAAGATGATGGGTCAGGGTCGGCGCAACCGCGCGGCGCAAACGCCTGACAAGGTGGCCGCGAAGTAGGGGACGTCGACCGCTCCGACACGGAGCTGCAATCGCCGTTTGCCCTCCGACCCCCCGGCGCGGGATAATAGCCCGCGATCAAGGGGAGAAGCGCGTTGCGGGACGGGATGACAGACGCCCAGGCGTGGGAGAGCCATCGGCCGAAGCTGAGCTATCCGTTCGCCAAGGCGCCCGCCCTGGGCGAGGCCGTCGATGTCGCGCCGGGCGTGAAGTGGATGCGCATGCCGCTGGGCGGAGCGCTCGCCTGGATCAACGTCTGGGCCATCGAGGAGCCGGGCGGCTGGGCCATTGTCGATACCGGCATCAGCGGGACCCAGACCCGGAACGCTTGGCGCGCCGTGTTGGCCGGACCCCTTGAAGGCAAGCCGGTGACGCGGGTCTTCGTCACCCACATGCACCCCGATCATATTGGCATGTCAGGCTACCTGACCCGCAAGTTCGACGCCCAGCTCTGGATCACTCGCCTCGAGTACATCACGTGTCGCTCGCTGGCGGCCGACACGGGCCGAGAAGCGCCTGAGGATGCGCTGCGGTTCTTCAAGGCCACGGGCTGGAGCGAGGATGCGCTGGAGACCTACCGCACCCGGTTCGGCGGGTTTGGCCGCGGACTCTATGCCTTGCCCGACAGCTTCCGCCGCCTGAGCGACGGCGACGAGATCCGTATCGGCGCCCACGTCTGGCGCATTGTCGTCGGTTCGGGCCACAGCCCCGAGCACGGCTGCCTCTACTGTCCGGGCTTGAAGCTGATGATTTCGGGCGACCAGGTTCTCCCGAAGATCTCGTCCAACGTCTCCGTCTTCCCGACGGAGCCGGATGGCGACCCGCTGACCGACTGGTTGACGTCGCTGGCGCGGATCAAGACCCAGATCCCCGACGATGTGCTTGTGCTACCGGCGCACAATGACCCCTTCCACGGCCTCCACGCCCGCATCGACCACCTGATCGGCGGCCATGAGCGGGCGCTGAAGCGGCTGGCCGAACTGCTGGACGCGCCACGCCGTGTGGTCGATGTCTTCAGCGTGCTGTTCCGG
>JANPKX010000099.1:0-12608 GCA_031426235.1 Alphaproteobacteria bacterium
GCTGACGCCTCGGCCAAAGGCGCCGGCCAGCCTCGCCGACGACCTCTACGAGGATGCGCCGGGTCCCTGGCTGACCACTGACCTGTTCGGGGACGCGCCCATCGTGAACGATCTCGACGTGGTGTCAGCGCCGGTCGTCGCCTGTCGGGTGACGTCGAACCGCGCCGGCGGCGTGCTGGTGGCCCGCCTGCTGGACATCGCCCCGGATGGACAGGCGGTGCGAGTGACCACCGGAGCGCTCAACCTCGCCTTCCACGACGGGTCCGGCCAGGTCGCGCCGCAAGCCTCGGGACAGCCCATCGATGTCGTCCTGCCGCTGCAAGCGACGGCATGGCGCCTTAAGGCGGGGCACCGCCTCGGCCTGATCCTCTCCGCCGAGGGCTGGCCCACGCTATGGCCCGGTCGGGCCAACGCCACGCTGACCGTGGAGAACGTGGAAGTCCGCCTTCCCCGGCCAGGCACGTCCGGCTCGCCCGCGCCCTTCCCGCCGCCCGTGACCGGTGCGGCGTCGCCTATGGGAGCGGCAAAGTGGCTCGACGACTCGCGGGAGATTCTTCTGCCGACAGGCCTCGTGGGCGCCGCGGCCCATGCCCCACCCGCCTTCGCCTATCACCTGCCCGCGACGGGGACGGACTACCGGCTCGCCTCACGCTTCGAATTGGCCCTCGCCGCCGGGGGCCGCGAGGCGGTGGCGGCCAAGGTCTATCGCGCGGCGCTGGAGCGGCCCGGGTGGTCGATCCGCGTCGACACCCGCCTCGTCGTTCGCTCCGAAGTCCACGCGTTCCGGGTTTCCTGGACCGTCCGGGCCGCAGAGAACGGGGCTGTGATGTTCGACGACAGCGGCGAAACCCGCGTCCCCCGCAGCGCTGTCTAGGGGACGTTGGCCTCCAGCTCGTCCAGCCACACCCTGGCCACACCGTCGCTGGGCGCGCGCCAGTCGCCGCGCGGCGACAGGGCGCCGCCGCTGATCACCGTGGGGCCATTGGGCATGGCCGAGCGCTTGAACTGGCTGTTCTCGAAGAACCGGAACAGGAACACACCCAGCCAGCGCTTGAGGGTCGCCAGGTCGTAGGCGTTGCGGGCCTCGGTGGGGAAATGCTCCGGCCACTGGCCCAGGCTGACGTCCCGCCACGCATGCCACGCCAGGAAGGCGACCTTCGAGGGGCGCAGGCCATAGCGGGTGATGTGGAACAGGTTGAAGTCCTGCAGTTCGTAGGGGCCGACCTTGGCCTGGGTGCTCTGGATGGCGCCGGTGGCGTCGGCCGGCACCAGCTCCGGCGAAATCTCGGTGCCCAGGATCGACAACAGGGTGGCGTTGGCGGCGGCGTCGAACTGTCCTGTCTTCACCACCCAGCGGATCAGGTGCTGGATCAGGGTCTTCGCCACGCCGCTGTTGACGTTGTAGTGGCTCATCTGGTCGCCGACGCCGTAGGTGCACCAGCCCAGCGCCAGCTCCGACAGGTCTCCGGTACCCAGGACGAACCCGTTCCGTTGGTTGGCCAGCCGGAACAGATAGTCAGTGCGCAGGCCCGCCTGCACGTTCTCAAAGGTGATGTCGTAGGTGGGTTCGCCCTGGGCGAAGGGATGGCCGATCTCCTGCAGCATCAGCCGCGCGGTCGGTCGGATGTCGATCTCCGCCCCGGTGACCCCCAGGCTATTCATCAGCGCCCAGGCGTTGGTCTTCGTCCCGTCGCTGGTCGCGAAACCCGGCAGGGTGAAGGCCAGGATGTTGGCGCGCGGCAGGCCCACGGCGTCGAACGCCTTGGCCGCCACGATCAGGGCGTGGGTCGAATCCAGCCCTCCGGACACGCCGATGACGATGTGCTGGGTCTTGGTGGACTGGATGCGCTTCGTCAGTCCCTGAACCTGGATGTTGAAGGCCTCGTAGCAATCCTTGTCCAGACGCGCCGGATCGTCCGGCACGAACGGGAAGCGGTCGAGGGGCCGGATCAGGCCGACGTCGGCGCGATGGGGCTGGTGAGCGAACCGCACGCGCCGGAAAGCGCGTTCCGGGTGTCCCGCAGCGGCGCAGGCGTCGTTGAAGGTGGGCGTGCGCATCCGCTCCAGGCGCAGCTTCTCCACGTCGATGTCCGCGAGCGCCATCTGCGATTCGGCGGGAAACCGTTCCGTCTGAGCCAGCCGCCGGCCCAGCTCATGGATCGAGGCCTGGCCGTCCCAGGCCAGGTCCGTGGTGCTCTCGCCCGGGCCTGCCGCCGAGTAGAGGTAGGCCGCGTGACAGCGTGTGGACTGCGAGGCGCACAGCAGCTCGCGGTCGTCAGCCTTGCCCACCACGACGTTCGATGCCGAGAGGTTGCACAGGATCAGGGCGCCGGCCATGGCGCCAGCCGTCGAGGGCGGAAGCGGCGCCCAGAAGTCCTCGCAGATTTCCAGGTGGAAGACGAAGTCCGCCAGATCGCTGGCCTCGAACACCAGGTCCGTGCCGAACGGCACAACCTGTCCCGCCAGGACAATCTCAAGGCCGGTGACGCCAGCGCCTGGGGCAAACCATCGTTTCTCGTAGTATTCCCGGTAGTTGGGCAGGAAACTTTTGGGCACGACGCCAAGGATCTTGCCGCGGCTCATCGCAATGGCTGCGTTGTAGAGCCGCCCGTTGTGGGTCACCGGCGCGCCAACGATCACCACGGGCTTCAGGCCGGCGCTCGCCGCCGCCAGCCCCGCGATCTCCGCATCCACCCGCTTCAGCAGGGCGTCCTGGAGAAACAGGTCGTCGATGGCGTAGGCGCTGATTCCCAGTTCGGGAAACAGCATCAAATCACAGCCCCGGGCGTCGCCCTCCCGCATCAGGCGCAGCGTCTCGGCAGCATTGAAGCCGGGGTCTCCGGGAATCACCCGCGGCGTACACACCGCGGCGCGCACGAACCCGTGAGCATGGATCGAATAGAAGGCGTGGCTCACGGACGGCTCCGGTCGGGAGTAATGCTCAAGTTGAGCATATATACATTGACCGGGCCTGAACGCCAAAAGGGCCCGTCAGCAGGCCGCCCTAGTCGTCGCGGTGGACGCGCTCGCGTCGCTCGTGGCGCTCCTGGGCTTCCAGGCTCAGCGTCGCGATGGGGCGCGCCTCCAGCCGGGCCAGGCCGATCGGCTCGCCGGTCTCCTCGCAATAGCCGTACGAGCCGTCGTCGATGCGCCGGATGGCCTCGTCGATCTTGGAGATGAGCTTGCGCTGACGGTCGCGCGTCCGCAGCTCCAGTGCGCGGTCTGTTTCCGAGGATGCGCGGTCGGCAATGTCCGGGTGATTCTCGGTTTCTTTCTGGAGGTGGGACAGAGTCTCGCGGGATTCCCGCAGAATGTCCTCTTTCCAGGCATTGAGCTTCTGTTTGAAATAGTCACGCTGGCGCTCGTTCATGAACGCCTCGTCGTCCGAAGGCCGATAACCAAGCGCCTCCGACAATACCGTCGCCGCTGTCATGAAATCCTCACGCCCAAAGGAACCCCGAGACACGCGGGGGCTGTATAGCAAAAGCCGCACCGGTTACAACGTTGGCTGTTCGACGACCATGATCACGACCCACGGCGGGCACTCTCCAGCTTGGCCTGCTCGACGGCGGCGCGGGTTTCGATCTCGTCCACCAGGCTTTCGAGCGCGGCATCTTCCGTCACCGACCTCTGCTCGCGAATCGCCCGGGAAAGGCCCTCCAGACGCGTGGCCGTCAGTTCGCCGCCCAGCAGCGCGATCTTGATCTCGTCCAGTTCGTCCAGCAGCCGGTCCGCGCGGCGCACCGAACGGCGCCGGCGCTCGGTCGGGCTCTCGACATCCTGCAGCGCCAACAGCGCTTCGACGCCCATAACCCCGGAAACGCCCGACGTCTGCGCCGCCGCCGCCGTTGCGGGGGCCGCCGCAAGCCGAAAGCCCTCGCCGCCGCCCGAGCGCGCGGGCTTCGGACCCGTCGCCTGCGATACGCCGCCTGTTCCGGTGACCTTCATGGGGTGGAACGCCTACCTTCCGACTGACTGGGCAGCATCGTCCACCAGTCTTGCAGTGTGGTTAACGGGCGGCAGATTTTGCCGGACGCGGTGGCGCACCCGCTGACAATAGCCATTGATTTCGCTGGTTTTTATGTTGGCACGCTTCTCGCGAGGCTGGCGCGATGAAGGCTGCCTCGAAAGCTCCCATGTTGACCGTTCGTCTCGCCTGCGCCGTACTGCTCGCCTTCGCCGCGCTTTCCGGGCCTGCGGCCGCCAAGTCGCGGATCAAGGACATCGTCGCCTTCGAGGGCGTGCGCGACAACCAGTTGGTCGGTTACGGCATCGTGGTGGGCCTCAATGGCACCGGCGATGCGTTGCGCAACGCGCCCTTCACCAAGCAGAGCCTCGAGGCGATGCTGGAGCGGCTTGGCGTCAATGTGCGCGATGCCAACCTCAACACCAAGAACGTCGCCGCGGTGATGGTCACCGCCAAGCTCCCCGCCTTCGCCGCGCCGGGCGCCCTGATCGACGCCAGCGTCTCGGCCCTGGGCGACGCTAAGAGCTTGCTGGGCGGCACCTTGCTGGTGACCCCCCTGCTGGGCGCCGACGGCCAGGCCTATGCGGTCGCCCAGGGCACGGTTCAGACCGGCTCGGTCAGCGCCGGCGGGGCCTCAGGCTCGACCGTACTCAAGGGCGTGCCCACGGCCGGCCGAATCGCAGGCGGGGCCAGCGTCGAGCGCGAGACCGGATTCGAGCTCGCCGCGATGGGACAGATGCGCCTGACGTTGCGCAACCCCGACTTCACCACCGCCCGGCGCATCGCAGAGGCGATCAACACCGCCTATCCGGGCTCCGCCATGGCCGACAACCCAACCATCGTGACCGTGCGGCCTCCCGCTGCCGCCCCCAATCTCATCTCCTTCCTGGCCCAGATCGAAAACCTGACCGTCGAGCCCGACAGCCCGGCCAAGGTGGTGATCGACGAGGTGGCCGGCGTGATCGTCATGGGCGACGCCGTGCGGGTCTCCACCGTGGCGATCCAGCAGGGCAACCTGACCATCACGGTCCGCGAGCAGCCCGCCGTCAGCCAGCCGGGGCCGTTTACCAGAACCGGGGAGACGGTGGTCGTGCCCCAGTCCGATGTCTCGGTGGACGAGGAGAAGGGCAAGCAGTTCCTGACCTTGCGGACCGGCGCCTCACTGGCGACCCTGGTCAGCGGCCTCAATGCCCTCGGCGTCACCCCCCGAGACATGATTTCGATCCTCCAGACCATCAAGGCCGCCGGCGCGCTCCAGGCCGAAATCGAGGTAATGTGATGAGCGGCTTCCTCTCCACGCCCACGCTGTCGCCGACCCTCCTGGCGCCCACCGCGACGACCACTGCGGCGGACCTCGCCCGCAGCCAGGTCAAGGACACAGCCCGCAAGTTTGAAAGCCAGTTCATGGCCCAGATGATCGGCCACATGTTCGAGGGCGTGAAGACGGACGGGCCGTTCGGCGGCGGCTTTGGCGAGGAGATGTTCCGCTCGGTAATGGTCGATGCGATCGCCAACCAGATGACGCGGGCGGGCGGCATCGGCCTGTCCGACACGATCCAGCGCGAGATGCTGAAGATGCAGGGGCTCACCTGATGGCCATCGCCGCCACAGACGCCGCCGATCGGGTCGACCAACTGATCATCCTGACTGAGCGCCTGACCACCCTCATCGCCGACCAGGCCGCCGCCTTCGAAAAGCGCCGGCCGCATGAAGCCGGCGCCATGACGGAGGAGATCTCCCGTCTGGCCAATCTCTATCGTCACGAGTCCACCCGCGTCCGCGCCGATCCGGGCCTTGTGGGCGCCGCGCCCCTCGTTGACCGCACCCGCCTCGTTCGCGCCACAGAAGCCTTCGACGCCGTCCTCGCGCGCCAGGGCCGCGCTATCGAGGCCGCCCGGACGGTCGCCGAAGGCCTCGTCCGCTGCATCGCCGAGGAGGTCGCCGGCCAGCGCAGCCAGGCCAGCGTCTACGGCGCCACGGGCGTCCAAAGCGGCGGCGCCAGCGCTACGGCGATCACGCTGAACAAACGGGCGTAGGGCGCGGGCGCGCGGGGGTCGCTCGCAGCGCCGCGTTCAGACCTGGGTCGAGGGCGACCTGCTCAGGTAGGGCTCGCACATGCCGCGGATGTCCACGCGCGCGCCCAGTCGGGCGGCGAGCAAGGCGGCGCCGCTGATCTTGCGCTGCACGAACAGGATGTCAGCCGGCGGGATATGCCAGGCGCCGCGATCGGCCGCGATGTCCATGCCCTGGTCCCGCAGCACCTGAACGAAGCGTCGATCGCCGAAGTCAAAGTCGCCGGTCTTTCGCAGCTCGCCCATAACGACGTTGATCATCTGATCAACGCGCGGCCCATGGCGCGCCAGGGCGCGCCCGCTCAGGAAGCCGGCCGCCAGGGCCGCATCCCGCACGCTAGCCGGATCACCGCACAACAACGCTCTGAGCGTACGCAGATAGCCCTCGGACGTCAGCTTCGACACCGGCCTGGCGGCGCCGAAATCCAGCAGCACCAATCGGCCTGAGCCAGGCTGATAGCGGTAGTTGCTGAAGTTGGGATCGGTCTGCATCACGCCGAATTCAAACAGCTCGCGCAACACCAGCGAGATCAACGATCGCACCGCCGAGTCGCGAACCCCCTGCGCCGCGCCCACGAGACTTTCGATGGGACTGGCCTCAACGAAGCTCATGGCCAGAACCTCGCGTGTGGTGAATTCGGCGTCGAGGCTCGGGACGATATAGTCGGGGCTATCTGCAAGCAGCTGGCCGAAGAGCGCCATCTGTTGGCCCTCTCGAAGATAGTCGGCTTCTTCCCGGAGTTGGGTCTTGGCGGCGGCGAGGAGCGGTTCGATGTCCAGGTCGCGGGGCAACAGGCCGGAGAGCCGCAGTAGGGTCGCCACATTGTCCACGTCGGCATCAATGCTCTCGCGCACGCCGGGGTATTGGACCTTGATCGCCAAGTCCCGGCCATCGTGGGTTTGGGCACGATGAACCTGGCCAATGGAGGCCGCGGCGATCGGCGTGAGGTCGAACCGTACGAACCTTGCCCGCCAGGCCTTGCCCCACTGGGTGGCCAGCGTCCGCTCCAACTGTGCGGGCGGCATGCGGTGCGCATCCTGCCGCAAACGCGCCAAAATCTCGGTAAGCTCGGGCGGTAGCACATCCCCAGCGTCCATCGAGATCATCTGGCCGAGCTTCATTGCCGCGCCGCGCAGGTGCGACAGGCGTTCGGCGATCCGCGAAAAATTGCCCGGCGTAAGCAGCATGTCGCTGAGCCGAGGGCGCTCGCCTTCTGAAAGCCGGCGCGCGCCTTCCGCCAGCATGCCGCCGGCCACGCCGGCCGCGAGACGCCCGAACTGCCCGAACCGCGACAGTCGCCCGTTGGGAATCGACTGCGCCCTGGACGTGCCGGGGCCAGAGGGCGAACCGTTGCTCAACCGCTCACCAGCCTTGGCTCCCGGGATGCCCTTGAAGGGACCCGCAAGTGCACTGGTAATCCAGCCGCCGTAGAAGCCGCCGGGCTGGGGAGTCACGCGCTCTCCGTCGACCTCACACCGGTCGAGAGGTCCGGCATAGAAGGCGATGTGGTCACGCAGGCTGACAAAGTCGGGGCTCGGGTCCGGGTAGCTCCACCCGACACGGGACAGGACCACGTCATCCGTCACCAAGTCCCAGTAGGTCGCCACGCCTTTCCATTCACAGAACGAGCTGCCTTCGGCCCGGCGCAGCAGACCCGGCGCTATGTCTCCCTGCGGAATGTAGTAGCTGGGCGGGTGGCTGGTCTCGAGCGTCCGGACGCTGGCGCGCGTGTCGGCGACGATCACGCCGCGATGCGCGATGACGATGTGGGCCTCACTCAATACCGCGACCGGGGGTCTTGGATAGGACCAGACGCTCTCCTGGCCTGGGCCGACAGGATCTGGGCGTGGCCTCATGACCAACCCCGGAGCCCTGCCGCCCACGCCGCTTCGTACCAGACGCTCAGGTCTTTCATGGGTGCAACTTAGGTAGCCAGGACCGCAAGTGCACGAGGGCTCGCAAGGAATGACGTCATCAATCTAGGTGGCCAAGCCAATCTGCTCCGCGAGCGCCGTCCCGGACATCCAGGCAGCCTCCACACGCGGTCCGAAAAGCCAGTCACCGCACAGCCCCAATCGGTGCTCCGCGTCCCAGATCGCCCCTGAGCCCTCTGCACCGGACCTGGCGTAGCGCCATCGGTGCGCCGCTTGCGCGATGGGGGCGGCGACCTCCATCTCCAACCGCTTCGACAATTCAGCAAGAAGCGCCGCGGCGATGTCGCGGTCGTCCGCCTCGAGATTCTCGCGGGACCAGACAGGCCCACCCTGCAGCACCCAGGCCTCGGGTCCCTGTCGTGCCGGCTTGGCGCTGTTGCGCGCGGCCCAGCCCAGCGGTTCATCGTCCTTGCCGCGCCAGCAGTCGAGCGGGGTCGCAAGCCTGTCTGCAAACGCCGCCATGACCGTCCAGCAGGGCATGGTTTTCGAGGCATGGGCCCGGGCGGCCAGGGCCGGGGCGACGGGCGCCGCCAGTTCCGCCGCCTGTTCGGCCGGCAGGGCCAGGACGACGGCGTCCACCGCGACGGCGGCCCCCGTCTCCAGGACCAGGCGCCATCCCGAGCCCTCCCGCGACAGCCCGGTGACCCGCGTCCCCCACTGGACGGCCAGCCCCGCCGACATCTCCCGGAGCGGCGCGTTCATGCCCGGGGTTCCGACGTAGGCGTCCGGGCCGGCTGCGGGCCAGGGCGCCAGGCTGCCCTTCGCGATCCAGTCATCGGCCCTGGCCCGGAAGCCGGGGTCGCGCACGGTGAAATACTGGGCGCCGTGATCAAAGGCCGCCTCGCCCATCGATGTGGCGAGACGGCGCACCGACATGCGCCCGCCAGCGCCTCTGCCCTTGTCCAGAAGCGTCACCGAATGGCCGTGTCTGACCAGGACCTCCGCACAGGCCAATCCCGACATGCCTGCGCCCACGATTCCGATTCTCATGTCCGGCTGTGCTCCGCGCCCCGATCCGGCAGAGGGCTCCGAAACGTACAGGCGTCAGGATCGCCATAGCACGACGCGCCGAGGAGCCGACCCGCGCCCTTGACGGCCACGCCGGAGCCGGCAACGCCTCACCACAGATTTTTCCCGTCGATCACGGTTACCGGCCAGTCCGCCGCTTCGAAATTGTCGAACAGCCGCGCGTTCACGGCGATGCGCCGCGTCTTGCCGTCCCAGCTGCCGTCCTGTTCGAAAGCTGGGCTGTCGGCGTAGAGATCGCAGCCACAGGCGCTGCAGAAATGGTTGGCCACCTTTTTCGAGTTCCAGCGGTAGACCGCATCACTGTCCGCCTGCGTCACCTTGAGCTGATCGGGCGCGAAGTACGCATAGAGATGCCCTCGCTTCGAGCAGAACGAGCAGGTGCAACGCGTCAGCTTTTCGGGCAGTTCGCCTTCAATCTCGAAAGAACTCCGGCCGCAGTGGCAGTGTGCTGTCAAGGTCACTGTAATGTCCTATTTGTCGAGCGCGAGGATGAGCCAAGGCGTGCCGTACCGGTCTGTGCAAATGCCGAACGCGGACGACCATGCCACCTCGCTGAGCGGCGTCTCGATTTGACCGCCTTCTGAAAGCGCATCGAAAATGCGCCTGGCTTCAGCGCCAGTTTTGAGATGAAGAGCGATGTGAAACCCGCGCATCGGTTGATACGCGTTCTGCGGAAGGTCGTTGCCCAGAATGGCGTAGTTCCCGACCTGAAGTTCCGCGAACCTGATGTGATCGGGAGCCGATGCGGTCGACCCCGGCGGCAATTCGGCGTCATTGTCGCCAAAGGTGTTCATCACGGTGATCTTGCCGCCCAGCACTTTCGCATAGTGCTCGAACGCCGGACGGCACTCGCCGCGAAAAGCCAGTTGGGTCATGACTTGAATGTCGGCCATGTGTTGCTTTCTTCGTTCAGTTCCGTCTGACCGCCACCCGGTCGCAGAGCGGCAGCCACCGGCCATCGCGCAACCACTCCCACTTGATCGTCTGGGTATTGCCGTCCGCATCGAACACCGTGCGCGCACGCTCGGTTTCGCCTTGCAGCAGCCAGGTCCGGTCATCGACCATCAGACCATAGCGCCGATAGAACCCGTGGTTCTCGAAGGTCCGGGCGAAATGGCCTTTACCGGCGGCTTCGACACCTAGGATGCTGAGGGTGTCGAACGCGTTTCCACCGATCCGCGCGCGCTCGTCCTGAAGCAGAAAGAAATCACCAGTGTGCCAGCGCGCGGTGTGGGTGCTTACCCAGGGGATGCCGTTGGCTTTTGGGTCGGCGCCCGACTGATCGGTTCCACCAAACGAAATACCTTCAGCGCGCCAGTCGCCAAGAAAGACTGACAACGCCTCATGAAGTTTTCCCCGCGCCTGCATTGCTTCGTTGTCTTTGGTGTTCATCGTTCACGCCTTGCTGAATTCGCGACGCGGTTCAGGATCACCCTTCAGACTTCGCTCCACGCTGGCCGACGAACCCGATTTGATGACCTTCGGTGTCCGCAACGTTGATGGAGAAGGCGCCACCGGGAATTTCGTCGGGGCCTTGGAGCACTTTGCCGCCACCGGACGTGGCCTTGGCGATCGCCGCGTCGATGTCGGCGACCTGAAAGTATGTATTCCACCGCGGCTGGGCGCCCGTCGTCTCGCTCGACATGATCGCGCCCGGTCGGTCGCTTTCGCTTGAGCCAAAGAAGACATAGTCGCCCATCGTGCCCATCGGCATCGCGCCCTGCTTGGTCCAGCCGAACAGCTTGCCATAAAAGGCGAGTGCGCCATCGGGATCGGGGGTCGCCAGCTCGACCCAGGCGGCGTGACCATCGCCAGCCTCCCCGGCCATGGGTTTGAAGGCCGTTGGCCCTTCGGGGCTATCGCCGTGCATGATGTTGAACACTATGCCCTGTGGATCGGCGCAGACCGCGAAGCGGCCGATCCCGGGAATGTCGATTGGCCCGAAGTGAACCGCCCCACCGGCGGCCTTGACCGCCTCGGCCTTCGCGTCTGGATCGCTGGCGTGGAAGTAGGGCGTCCAGCCAGGGGTCCCGTCCATGCCGGGCGGCGGGCTCATCAGTCCCGCCACGCCCTCTCCGTCGGGCGCACTTGCCAAACGATAGCCGCCTGGCGCCTGACCTGGAGCCGTCGCGACGGTCCACCCGGCGACGTCTTGGTAAAATGTCTGGGCGCGATCCGGGTCGGCCGTGGTGAGCTCGAACCAGATCGGGGTTCCGTCAGGCGTCAGCATTTGCGCTCTCCCTTGTCGCTACGGGTTGTCGATGTCGCGCCCATCGCCAAACGGACGCCGAGCTGAAACCCTCGCGGGCCCTTCGCTGGGCCCGCCTCGATCTCAGATTTGATATTGGAGTTTGGGGTACCAATCGGTCCCGCGCCCCTCCGGCGTCAGGTCGAGAAGGGTCCACAGCGGCGTTGGATCGGGCGCCCCGTGCGCATCCTGGCCGGGATCGGCGGTTTCGCCGGACTCGCCCGCCCAGAAGTGGCGCACCTTGCCGCCCTCCTTCTTCCAGACGTCGAGTGACGGCCATTCGCTGCCGTCGGGCGCAAGGCCTCTATAGTCCTTGGGAAAATCATCGCCGACGCACTGGTAGAATGTCAGATTCCGCCAGCCCCGCTCGCGCGCGAAGGCCAGCTGGCGCGCCACGGGCGAGCGACCGATGACCGCCAAGGCGACGCGCTGTTCCAGATCGACCGCCGGAATGTCCAGCGAGCCCAGCAATGACGTGCACATCGGGCAAGGTCGTTCGCGGTCCGGCCCGTACATCCAGAAATAGGTGACCAGCGTGTCGTGCCGCCCGAACATGTCGCTCAAACCGATTGTCGCGCACTGGTCGTCGAGAAAGTCGTAGGCCGGGGCTTCACCGCCCATCGGTAACGCCCGACGCTGCTTTGCCACCCGCTCGATATGCCGACGCAGTTCAATCTCTTCAGCAAGCAGCGCTGTGCGCGCCGCGCGGTACTCAGCGCTGTCATTGGGATAGGGCTTGGCTGACTGGCCGGCGAGTTTCGCGGCAGGTTCGAGCCGGGGATTACCCGGGGTTCCGCGCTCATCAATGGCGAGGGGTGTTGCTTCCGACATGATAGGTTCCTCGAAACGGGGAACGATGGGTCAGAGGGTAAAGTAGAGCTAACAGGGTCGCAGAGGACATCGCTCCCCAGACCAACCGGTGGTGCGAGTATTCGTTCCCCGACAACTGCCCGCAGTACCCAGGTGATGTGTGCCACGCGGTAGCTGTGTGAATCCCGCAGATTCAAACGCTTGTTTAGCACCCTCTCCCGTGTGTATCCTTCCCTTGCCGTCCGGACCTTCCGGCGGCCTACGTTCTCAGGGCGGGGTGAAACTCCCCACCGGCGGTAATGCCTGCCCCTAGCGGGATGGGACGAGCCGGCGGGCGCCCTCCCAAGCCTCGGCGCAGGAGGGGACGAGCAGATTCCGGTGTGATCCCGGGGCCGACGGTTAGAGTCCGGTTATGAGAACGGTCGAGCCTTGCCCAGGCGGGAAACCGCCTGTGCGTCGCGCGGCCTGCCCCTGAGTCGTGGTCCTTTGAACCCGGTCAGGGAGAAGACCATGACTGAAGTCGCCACCACCCAACTGCAGACCCTTG
>JANPKX010000100.1:0-1609 GCA_031426235.1 Alphaproteobacteria bacterium
CAATCGACGAAACGACACTTGCAAACGCCATGGCGGGTCCTCGTGGCGGCTTTAAGACTAGCGCATCCGACATCGCGAGGGCCAGACCGCATTCCATAGCGCGCACCTCTGAACGGAATCAAAACTGTCATATTTCTGCGCAGCCATCGTCACATCGGGCTCCTAAGTCTGCGCGCCATATGGAGTGGGGTGAGGGCACTGGGTCGCCACCGCATTCCGCTGCGCGTGTTGCGCGGCAGCGTTAAGCCCGTGGAGGTACCTATGATCGGCGTCGGCAAGTTGGGAGGCCTGATGGCCACCTTGGTGAGCGCCCTAGCCCTGTCCGCCTGTGGCGGCGGCGGCTCCAGCGTGTCGTCTCCGGGCGAAGGGGCCTTCGCCACCGGCGGGACCGGCGGAACGGGCGGCACGGGCGGCGGCAGCGGCACGGCCTCGGCAGACTGCCCCACCGGCTTCACCAACCTGGGCACCGTGGCGAGCGGAACACTGCGGTCCTGCGGCATCCCGCGCACGGTTCTGGGGGCGCTCACGATCCCCTTCCGCCCTGGCACGGCCTATCGCATCGACGGCCGGGTCGAGGTCGGCCAGGACCAGGGACCTGACGCCCAGGCCCCGCGCGCTGGAACGCAGTCGGCCGTACTCACCGTTGAGCCGGGCGTCACGATCTTCGGGGGTATCGCGGAGTATCTGGTGGTCAACCGCGGCTCGCGGATCATCGCCGATGGCACGGCCTCGCGCCCCATCATCTTCACCAGCCTCAACGACCTGAACGGCGGCCCCGACCTGAAGGGTCAGTGGGGCGGCCTGGTCATCGCCGGTCGCGCGCCGATCAACCGTTGCCCGCCGACGGTCACGTCATTCCCGAGCAACCCGATCAACTGCGAATTCCGGTTCGAGGCCATCCAGACGATCAACTGGGGCGGCAATGCGCCGACCGAGTCGAGCGGCACGCTCCGGTACATCCAGGTCAAGGAGGCCGGCTACGAAGTCGCGCCCAACGAAGAGCTGAACGGCATCACCTTCGGGGGTGTCGGCAATGGCACCCTGGTGGATTTCGTGCAGGTTCACGGCTCGGCCGACGACGCGGTCGAGTTCTTCGGCGGCACGGTCAATGTGCGCCACCTGATTGTCGACCAGTGGGACGACGACGGGGTCGATACCGACGAGGGCTACACCGGCGCTATCCAGTTCCTGATCAACTTCTCGGATACGCCCACGGAAGAGGACCGTTGCTTCGAGGCCTCGACCGCTGGCTCGACGGCGGGCGGTGTGCCGCTGCTGCGCTCGCGTCCTAAGGTGTCCAACTTCGTCTGCCGCCACAGCCTGGCGACGAACGCCCTGACCGGCCAGCCGGCGGGCATCGTCCTGAACAGCGGCACGGGATATGATCTCTTGAACGGCGTGATCTACTCCGCCAACCCGGCCGTTCCGTGCCTGGACGTGGACGCCGCCTCAACGCTGGCCGCCCCGGCGCCGACGTTCAACTCGGTCGCCTTCGCCTGCGTCAACGGCCCCTTCCGCACCACGGACGGCGACCAGGACACCGCCCCCGCAACGCTGTTCGGCGCCGGCGCCAACAACATCGCGACCGGCTTCACCCCGACGTTCTCCC
>JANPKX010000101.1:0-1777 GCA_031426235.1 Alphaproteobacteria bacterium
CCCCGAACTGATGGTCTACGATTTCCCGGCCGGGGTGCAGACTTGGCTGTGGCTGGCCTTCTTCGCATCGTTCGCGGTGAAGATGCCGATGTGGCCGGTGCACACCTGGTTGCCTGACGCCCACGTCGAGGCGCCGACGGCCGGCTCGGTGATCCTGGCCGGGATCCTGTTGAAGATGGGCGGCTACGGCTTCCTGCGCTTCAGCCTGCCGATGTTCCCGAATGCGTCGGACATGTTCACGCCCCTGGTGTTCGCGCTGAGCGTGATCGCGGTGATCTACACCTCGCTGGTCGCGTTCCGGCAGACCGACGTGAAGAAGCTGATCGCCTATTCGTCGGTGGCCCACATGGGCCTCGTCACCATGGGCATTTTCAGCGGCAACGTGCAGGGCGAGCAGGGCGCGATCTACCAGATGCTGAGCCACGGGGTGATCTCGGGCGCGCTGTTCCTCTGCGTCGGCGTCATCTACGACCGCATGCACACCCGCGAGATCAGCTTCTACGGCGGGCTGGTCACACGGATGCCCTGGTACGCGGCGGTCTTCATGCTTTTCACCATGGGCAATGTCGGGCTACCGGGCACCAGCGGCTTCGTGGGCGAGATCCTGTCGATGGCCGGCGCCTATCAGGTCTCGACCTGGACCGCGATCCTGGCCACGACGGGCGTCATTCTGTCGGCGGTCTATATGCTCAGTCTGTATCGCCGCGTCGTGTTCGGCACGATCACGAACCCGAAGCTGCAGACGATCAACGACCTGGAGTGGCGGGAGACGATGATCTTCGCGCCCCTGATCGTGGCGACCCTCTACATGGGCATCCAGCCCAACTCCGTGTTTGAACTGACCTCGGCCTCGGTGGACCAGCTTGTGCAGGCCTATCAGGCGGCTATCGGCGGCGCCCACTGATGACCCTTTCAGCCAACATGGCGCTCGCCTATCCCGAGATCATCCTGGCCGTTGGCGCCCTGGCGCTGCTGGTCGCCGGAGCCTTCGCGCCGAACCAGACCCGGCCCGTGGGCTGGGCCTCGGTGCTGGTGCTGGCCGCCGCAGCCATTGCGGCGGCCACCCAGCCGTTCGGCGTGGCGTTCGGCGGCGGGCTGGTGTCGGACGCGGCGGCGACCTTCGCCAAGGTGGCCATCTATGCCGCCTCGGCCGTGGCGATCCCGCTGGGCCAGCCTTGGTTCGAGCGGCGCGGCGTGCGCAACTTCGAATTCCCGATCCTGATCCTGCTGGCCGCCCTGGGGATGGGGATGATGGCCTCGTCGGGCGACCTGATCTCGCTCTATGTCGGGGTCGAGCTCCACTCGCTGGCGCTTTACGTCCTGGCCGCCATGCACCGCGACAACGCCAAGGCGTCCGAGGCCGGACTGAAGTACTTCGTGCTGGGCGCGCTCTCTTCGGGCCTGCTGCTTTATGGGGCCAGTCTTGTCTATGGCTTCGCAGGCTCGACGCTCTACAGCGATATCGCCGCCGCAGCGGGCGCGCCGGACAACACCGGCCTGCTGTTCGGCCTGGTGTTCCTGATTTGCGGTATCGCATTCAAGGTCTCGGCCGCGCCCTTCCACATGTGGACGCCGGATGTCTATGAGGGCGCGCCGACGCCGGTCGTGGCTTTCTTTGCGGCCGCACCGAAGCTGGCCGCCATGATGCTGTTCGCGCGGGTGCTGGCCGACGGCTTCGCCGCCGCTGTGGATCAGTGGCAGCAGGTGCTGGTCGCCATCGCCCTGATCTCGGTGGCTGTGGGCGCATTCGCGGGGCTGGTGCAGTCGAATCTCAAAC
>JANPKX010000102.1:0-2782 GCA_031426235.1 Alphaproteobacteria bacterium
AGCACGGTGCGCTCATAGTCCAGGCCGCTCATCAGGACGCCCGCGCCGCCGTTCTCGGGGCCCATGACGTTCTCCTCCGGCACCTCGCAGTCCTCGAACACCAGCTCGCCGGTGTCGGATCCGCGCATCCCCATCTTGTCCAGCTTCTGGCTGACCCGGAACCCTTTGAAGTCCTTCTCGATCAGGAAGGCGGTGATGCCCTTGGACGACGCCTCTGGCGCGGTCTTGGCATAGACCACCAGGGTGTCGGCGTGGGGCGCGTTGGTGATCCAGAATTTCGTGCCGTTCAGCACATAGCGCTCGCCCCGCTTCTCGGCGCGCAGGCGCATGGAGACCACGTCGGAGCCAGAGCCGGCCTCGCTCATGGCCAGCGCGCCCACATGCTCGCCGCTGATCAACCTGGGCAGGTAGCGGCGCTTCTGCTCCGGGCTGCCCCAGCGGCGCAGTTGGTTCACGCAGAGGTTCGAGTGCGCGCCGTAGCTCAGGCCCACGCTGGCCGAGGCGCGGGAGACCTCCTCCATCGCCACCACGTGCTCCAGGTAGCCCAGGCCCAGGCCGCCGTGCTCCTCCTCGACGGTAATCCCGTGCAGGCCCAGCGCGCCCATCTGGGGCCAGAGCTCGCGGGGGAATTCGTTGGCGGCGTCGATCTGCGCCGCCAGGGGCGCGATGCGGTCAGCGGCGAAGCGGGCGGTGGTCTCGCGGATCATGTCCGCCGCCTCGCCAAGGCCGAAATCGAGGGCGGGTCCGTGGTTCGGGATCATGCCGGACGGTTAGCACGCACGCGGCGGCCCCGCGAGAGTGCGGCGAGCCATGGCGGCCGGCCCTCAGTCCCGCGCCGCTTCCCGGCCAAGGCGCAGCAGCAGGCGGTAGACGGCCACAGAGGTGAACCCGACGCCTGCCAGGCCTGCGGGCCAGGCGACCATGATCGGCGTGATCACGCCGCCGGTCGGCTGCGCATAGAGGGCCCAGAACAGGCCAAAGCCGAAAAAGGCCAGACCCAGCAGCGCCAGCATCAGGTCCCAGGCGATCGCCGGCTCTTTCGGCCGGGGCGCGGGGCGCGTGCGCGCGGGGATGAAAGCGAAGGGCTGGACCTCCATCTCCACCTGCGGGCGGTCGGGCCGCTCGAACCGCTGGAAGGCTGGCGCCTGCGGAATGTCGAGCTCGGCGTCGACGGGTTCCGGCGGGGGCGGCGGGGCCGGCTCGGGCTCCGGCTCGGGCTCGGGTTCGACCGCAGCGGGTTCGACCGCGGCGGGCTCGACCGGCTCGGGCGTGATCGGGGGTGCGAAGTCGGCCTGGGGCCGCAGGTCGATCAGGGCGTCGGGGTCAGGCTCTTCCCCCGGATCGGCGAACAGAGTCTCCAGGCGCTGGGTCACCGACGCCGCGGCGGCCGTCACGGCGGCCTGCGGCGCGGGGGTCGGCGTCGGCTCGCCGTCCGGGTCCGCCTCACGCAGCACAGTGATAGCCGCGCCATCGAACGAGGCTCCCAGCGCCACGGGCCGGCTGGCCGGCACCAGTTCCAGCGCATCCAGGTCCAGCACGGGCCGCAGGATCGAGGACGGGGCGGGAACCCAGGCCTCGCTTGGCGGGGTCAGGAACAGCGCCTTCTCCACCGCGCGGCGTCGGACCAGGGCGTCGACGATGATCCGTTCACCCTCGAAATCGGCCTTGCGCCACAATTCCATGGCGCAGGCGGCCTGGACCAGGGCGCCGGCATTGATCCGCTTCAGCACCTGGCCGCGCCGGAAGTTGTCCAGGCCGATGTTGAACGCGAAGCTCGACAGGGCGTCGAACTGGTTCTGGGTCAGGGGCGTGAAGACGTTCTCGTTGATCGTGTGCTGCACCGCGATCAGGTCGTAGACCAGCAACGCCTCGGCGTCGGTCTCCGACACCTCCGCGCCTTCGCGGGCGGTCAGGGTATGGCCGTAGCCGATCGTCCAGCGGCCGTCGGGCAGCTGGGCGGCTTGTCGGCGGTAGCCCTCGAACCGCTTGAGCAGGTCGATGGCCGCCCGGGAGACGCGGTGGCGCGACGGCATAGCCCCGGATTGTCCCAATTCGGCACAGGCGACAGGCGCCCTGCGACGCACGCCGCAAACCTGACGCCAGACTTACAACAGGATAAGGCTCGCAAGCCCCAGAAAAGACAGGAAACCCATCAGGTCGGTGACGAAGGTCACGAACACCGATGAGGAAACGGCGGGATCGCGGCCCAGGCGCTCCAGCCCTAGCGGCGCCATCACGCCGGCCAGGGCCGCGATGAAGATGTTGAAGACCAGCGCCAGGCCCAGAGTCAGGCTCAGCCGGGCGTCGTGGAGGATGACGAAGGTCGCCGCCGCCATCAGCACCGCGACCACGCCGCCATTGACCAGCCCCACCGTCATCTCGCGGCTGACAATCCTCAGCGAGTTGGCCGCCGTCAGCTCACGGTTGGCCAGGGCGCGCACCGCTACCGCCAGCGCCTGGGTGCCAGCATTGCCCCCCACCGAGGCCACGATGGGCATCAGGATGGCCAGGGTCACCAGCTTGGTGATTTCGGCCTGGAACAGGCTAATCGCCTGCACCGCCACCGAGGCCGTCGCCAGATTCAGCACCAGCCACGGCAGGCGCGAGCGCACGATGTCCGAGACGCTCGCGTCGCGGCCCGCGTCGCTCACCCCGGCCAGGGCCAGGATGTCTTCCTCGCCCTCCTCCTGGATGACGCCGACGATGTCGTCGACGGTGATCTGGCCGACCAGCCGCCCGGCGGCGTCGATCACGGGGGCTGAGATCAGGTGGTACTTGTCGA
>JANPKX010000103.1:0-9608 GCA_031426235.1 Alphaproteobacteria bacterium
CCTTCAGGCGTCGTGCGCGGAGTGTTGGAGACGGTCGCCAGCAGGACCGCGTCGCGCGTGAACAGCTTCGTCACCGTGTCGGGGTTCTTCGTCGCCCACGCGGCGTTGAACGCTGGGAACTGCGAGATCCGGTCGGCCACCGCGGCCTGGGCCGCGTCGTCCAGCGACTTCGTCTCCAGCTTGGCCAATGGCAAGCGCCCATCCTTGCGGCGCGAGCGCGCATAGGCCGGGTCGTAGTGGAGCTCTATCATCGCCGCCGCCAGGGTCTCGAACTGGCGGTCTGCCACCATCTGGCGCCAGGCCTGCAGCCGGGTGGGTGAGGGGGCGATCGGCAGTCGCTGGAACACGTCCTCCAGACGCGCCGGGTCGACGACCATGTCGGCATAAGCGGTGACGAGATAGTGCGCGCGGGCGGCCAGCGGGGCCGTGACCTCGATCCGTGGCGCCGCCTGCATCGCGCGCCACAGCGCGGGCGGGATCATCCGTTCGCCGATCTTGCTGGACTCGGCCTCGACCACGACCGGGCGTGACGGGTCCTGCGCCTCGATGGCCGACAGCAACGAGGTCTCGAAACCCTTCTGCGCGGGCTGCGGGCGGTCGGGCAGGGCGCCCAGCAGCGAACCACGGTGGGCGGCCAGGCCCTCAAGGTCGATCACCTGCACGCCGCGCTCGGCCAGCCGACCCAGCACGGCCGTCTTGGCCGTGCCCGTATCCCCATCGAGCAGCACCAGGCGCAGGGGGCAGGGCTGTTCGTAGAGCCGGTCCTGGACGTGCCTGCGCCACGTGCGATAGCCACCCGCCAGCACGGCCGTCGGCCAGCCCACCCGCTGCAGGATGGTGGCCATGGCCTGGGACCGGTTCCCTCCGCGCCAGCAGTAGATCAGCGGCGTATGGGTCTGAGACCAGTCGGCGAGGGCTGTCTCCAGGTGGCGGGCGATGTTGGCGGCGACATAGGCCGCGCCGATGCGGTTGGCCCGGAACCGGCTCTCCTGGGTGTAGATGGTTCCCACCTCGGCGCGCTGGGCGTCGTCCAGGACCGGCAGGTTGATGGCGCCCGGCATATGGTCTTCGGCGAACTCGGCCGGGCTGCGCACATCGATGATCGCGTCGAAGCCGCCCTCCAGGGCCGCCTGGGCCGTCTCGATCACGCGGATGGGCTGCATCGCGCTGTTCTAGCCGGTTGCGACGGTTTCCGGGTACCCGCTTTGGCGCTATGCAGCGCGCCATGAGCGAACCCGTCCGACTGACCTCCCTGGCCCACGGCGGCGGTTGCGGCTGCAAGATCTCGCCCGCCCTGCTGCGCGAGATCCTGGCGAAGGCCCCGGCCGCGGGGGTGTTCCCCAACCTGATGGTCGGAACCGAGACCTCGGACGATGCGGCCGTCTGGCGGCTGAACGACACCCAGGCCCTGGTCGCGACAACCGACTTCTTCATGCCCGTGGTGGACGACCCGTTCGATTTCGGGCGCATCGCGGCGACCAACGCCCTGTCGGACGTCTACGCCATGGGCGCGACGCCCATCTTCGCCTTGGCCATCGTCGGCATGCCGATCGACAAGCTGACGCCCGAGACCATCGGCCAGATCCTGGCCGGCGGCGCCTCGGTCTGCGCCGCGGCGGGCGTTCCGGTGGCGGGCGGCCACTCCATCGACAGCGTCGAGCCGATCTATGGCTTGGTCGCCCTGGGCCTTGTGCATCCCGACAAGGTGCTGACCAACCGTAGTGCGCGGGCCGGCGACATGCTGATCCTGACCAAGGCGTTGGGCGTCGGTGTGCTGAGCGCGGCGTTCAAGCAGCAGCGCATCACGCCGGAGAGCTACGCCGCCCTCATCGCCACGACCACTCAGCTCAACACGGTGGGCGCCATCCTGGCCGACCAGCCCGGCGTCCACGCCGTCACCGATGTGACCGGCTTCGGCCTGCTGGGCCATACGCTGGAGCTATGCCGGGGCGCTGGCCTGGCCGCCGAGATCAAGGCGGACGCGGCCGTTTTGCTAGACGGCGTGGAAGCGCTGGCGCGGGCGGAGGTGCGCACCGGCGCCGCAACCCGCAACTGGGCCAGCTATGGCGAGGCGGTGAATCTGCCGCCGGACCTGGCGGCCTGGCGCAAAGACCTGTTGTGCGATCCCCAGACCAGCGGTGGGCTGCTCATCGCCGTGGCGGAGAATGGAGCGCCGGGGTTGCTGGGCGTCTTGGCGCGTGAGGGCTTCGGCGCGTCGCGGGTCGTGGGGCGGCTGGCCAAGGGCGCTCCCGAGATCACCGTCGTCGCCTGACCTTTGACACTGCGAAGTCGCCGACTGCGCCGCGAGGCTCGGGCACGACCCTGATGTTTGCGACCGACAGCCGGCGGTAGAGGCGGCGCCGTCGGATCAGCGGCCACCAGCCGTAAAGGAAGATCTCCACAGCCCGCCAGTTGGCGACCCAGCCAAGGATAATCAGGCCCTCGTCAAGGAAGCGCCCAAGGTATCCCGCACCCAGGAAGCCGCTGGCTAGCCGCCCTATTACGGTGCAGGCCGCAAGGACGAGGACGCCTATGGCGAGAGACGCGCGGCCGGTACGGAACAGATCGCGTAGATCCCAGCCCTGAACCTCGGCGCGATAGGCGAAGTAGCTGCGTACGGCCTGTTCAAGGTGTTCAGCCTCCTCCCGCCCGGCCTCCGTCGCCGGCAGGTGGATGTTGATCGCAATCGGGGCGTGTCTTGCGATCTCGCCCGCCCGGCCGACCACATATTCTTCGACGCCCGCGTCCAGGTCCCGCTCACGGAAGGGAAGCGGGTCAAGGGTGTGGAAGAGTTGTCCGATGTTTTGGACCCGAAGCTCTATGGCGCCGTTCTGACCAGGCTCGCTTCTGGCGCTCGAGCGACGCAACGCGCCAAGCTTTGTGGGCTCGGCAGGAGCTAGTGCGATAGCAGGGCCGCGCATTTTGGCGCCGAGAGGACGTGCTGCGTCGCGCCCCCGAGCAGGAACTGCTGCGCCCGTGAGTGGCCGTATGCGCCAAGAACGATCAAGTCGACGCCCTGACGTTCGATGTATCGGTCCAAGGCGACGCCGATCCGATCGCCGCCGGAATCGATCTCGTCCACGGTCGACGATACGCCGTGGGTCAGCAGGTGGCGTTGCATCTCCGACCCTGGGGATGCCAGCGCGATAGGCTTCTCGTTGAGGACGGTCACCACGCGGACATGCTCCGCCATCATGAGGAAGGGCATGGCGTCCGCCACGGCGCGCGCGGCCCCTCGGCTCCCATCCCAAGCGATTGCCACAACGCCGGGACGAGGCGCCAACGCCGCGGCCTGACCTTGCCTCAAAATCAGCACGGGACGGCCGGTCTGGAAGATGAGGGTCTGCGCAATCTCCAGTTGTGGATCGCGCTCATGGATGATCGGGAGAATGCAGAGGTCGCGGCTACGCGCGAACCGGGCGACGACCGATGCGACCTCATAGTGGTTTGCTCGCGCTGATATCGCGTCTCCGTAAACGCCAACCGAAGTCGCGATTCGGGTGAATTGCGCGAGGGATCGCTGGCAGGCGTTCCGACTCTCCGCCTCCGCTGTTTTCGCCAGGGAGCTCAGGCCGATTAGGTGATCGGCTACCGTGTTGCTGTGGATCGGGATTTCCACTTCGACGGCCAAGCCTGTGATCGAAGCTCCGAGGCTCTCCGCTATGTGTATGGCTCCATCGATCGCAGCATCTGGCGTTGCGTCGGGGTAGCTTGCGATCTGAAGCAGAAGGTCGTGGAACGGCATAGCTGGACTCCCTTGGCGAAGTCCTGCTGGCGCCTGCAGGAAAGCCAGAAACAAACGGCCCTTGAGTTTGGCCTCAAGCGCTTGCGATTTTTATGGAAGGGAAGAGAGCGGCGTGCTCGCCTACGTAAGGAAGCCGCCCCCGACCGGATGGTTCCGCGATCACGTCGGTCCCAATCAACGGCGACCCGTCGAGTTTGCCGAATAGGGCAGTTCTAGGCACGCCACCGCGTCCAGTTTGATTTGGACGCATGGGCGAGACGAGAACGAGCCGCCGGCGTTGGCGGTAGTCAGCCCTCGCTCAGCGCCTTGGCGGCCAGGTCGCGCCAGTGGCGGGCCTCCTTGCGGAACGTCGGGTTCAGCTTGGCCAGGCGCTTGTCCAGTTCGACGACGACCTCGCGGGCCTCCTCGGGGCGGCCGTGGCGGGCCATGAAGGCGGCGTAGCGGGCCAGGCCCTCGAAGCCGGGCACGTGCTCTGACGCCCACTTGTAGGCGGTGTCGGCCTCGCCGATGCGTCCGGCGCCCTCATTCGCGCGGCCCAAGGCCAGGGCGGCGGCGGGCGTGCGGCCCTCGGCCTCGTCGCGGCTCAGCACCTCCAGCACCGCCAAGGCGTCGGTGAATCGGCCCAGTTCGATCAATGCGTTGGCGCGGCCGAGCAGCAGCGAAGGGTCCTCGGCATGGATGCCATGGGCCGCCTCGGCGTAGAGCCGCTCGGACTCCTCGTGCCGGCCCAGGGCCGTGGCCGCTGCGGCGAGGCGGGACTGGTTCTTGACCGTGGGCGTGTCCTCGCAGGCCTCTTTCGCTTCCCGGTACTCGCGGGTCGGATCCATGGTCTCGCGCGCCACCCGGGTGATCCGCCGCGCGGCCGAGCCGCCGAGGAGGTCGGGCAGGACATTGACGATGGCGTAGACCACCCCGCCCAGCGGCTGGAACATCAGGATGATCATCAGCCAGTACATCTCGCGCCCGGTTCGCACCACGTGGACGCAGAGCACGATCGAGAACAGCAGTGACAGAGCGAAGAGTTCGAGCACCATGGCCGCTCAGTCCCCCCTGGCGAGCTTGCGCGGGTCGGCTTTCTCGGCTGGCGCCAGGCGCATGACCTCGGTCTGATACCGCTCATCCTCCCCCGCCGCCAGCAGCGGCGCGGCGTCGGCGCAGGCCGCCAGCAGCGGCTCGACCCACTTCAGGTCGGCCTTGTGGAAGTCGGACAGCACGTGGCCGTGGACCAAGTCCTTGTCGCCCGGGTGCCCGGTGCCCAGGCGCGCGCGTCGGAAGTCCGGGCTGACGGCGGCGGTGATCGAGCGCACGCCGTTGTTGCCCGCCGCCCCGCCGCCCGTCTTCATGCGGAACCGGCCGGGCGCCAGGTCGATTTCGTCGTAGAAGACCACGAGCTGCGCGGGGTCGAGCTTGAAGAACTTCAACGCCTCGCCGACCGCCCGCCCGCTCTCGTTGTAGAAGCCGGAGGGCTTGACGATCAGGGCGCGCACGGCCCCGCCCGGCGTCGGGATCGCGCCCTCGCTGACCTGGGCGTGAAAACGGGAACGCGCCGCGGGAAAGTCCCAGCGGCGCGCGATCTCGTCGACGGCCATGAAGCCGATGTTGTGGCGGTTCTTCGCGTAGGTGGGGCCGGGATTGCCGAGCCCCGCGATGATCAGCATCCGGGCCGCCAGGTTGAGCGCGGGGGTTTAGGCCTCGCCGCCCTCGGCCTCGCCCTCGGCGGCGTCGGTCACGCCCTTGGACATGGCGACCGAGGCCACCACGAGGTCCGCGTCGATGGCGGCCGTGACGCCGGCGGGCAGCTTCAGATCCGAGACGCGGACGGCGTCGCCGATGTCGAGGCCGGTCAGGTCGACCATGATCTCTTCCGGGATCTGGTCAGCGTGGCAGGACACGGTGACCGCATGCAGCGTCACGGCCAGGGTGCCGCCACGCTTCAGGCCCGGCGAGGCTTCCTCGTTGGCGAAGTGCACCGTGACGTCGATCTTGATCTCTTGGTGCTCGTCGACCCGGTAGAGGTCGAAGTGCCACGGCTCATCCGTCACCGGATGCATGTCGATAGCCTTGGCGATCACCGGCTGGGACTCTTCGCCGTACTTCAGGGTCACGAGGTGGCCCAGCAGCTTACCCGTATAGAGGGCCTTGCGGAACTCGTTGGACTTCACCGCGATGGCGACCGGATCCTTGGCGCCGCCGTACAGCACGCCGGGAACCATGCCCGAACGGCGGGTGTCGCGGGCGCCGCCGGTGCCGGTGCGCTCACGGACTTCTACATTCAATACGATCTCGGCCAAGGCCTTGCCTCAAAACGAAACCGCCGCGCGTCTCGCGCGCGGCGATGAAAGTCGGAACCCAGATGGGTCGAAAGGGTGCGCGTAGATACACAAAAGCCTTCACCGACGCAACGGGCGTCAGGCCGCCTGATTCAAGACGCCGGCTGGGTCTCCTGCCAGCGCTTCAGGGCCTCCGCGGGGCTGGCATAGGCTTCCTGAAGTTCGGCGCTCCAGTAGCGCAGCTGTTCCAGCGGGATCTTCTGCCCAGTGACGGCGCAGACCACATGCCGACCAGGGCGCAGCACAGCGAAGTCGCCGTCGCCGTAGTGCAGCTTGGCCAGATCATTGGCGCCGGGGTGGCGGTCGTGGGCGTTCATGGGCGGCAATCTAGCGCGTTGGGGCGGATCAGAACAGATCGCCCTGCGGCGGACTGCCGACTTTTGGGCGGGCGCGGGCGGGCTTGGGCGCCAAGGGTGTCTCGCCGTCTGATCCGTCGATCACCGCCTGGCGGGTGACCCGGTCTCCGAACTTGATCGCCACCGGCTCCCCGGGTCCCAGGGCCGCCCCGGCCCGGACGATCGAGCCGTCGGCGCGGGTGACCCGGGCAAACCCGCGCTGCAGCGGCCGGTCCGGATCGACCGAGGCGTAGAGCTTGGCGAGACCCTCCAGGCGCTCGGAGAGCCGTTCCAGCCGTCGGTCGAGGCATGGGCGTAGGCGGCTGGTCAGGGCGTCCAGGCGCTGCTTCTGCACCGCTTGCGGGCGCTGGAGGAGCAGGGGCGAGAACCGCGAACCGACCCGCACCAGGTCGCGCTCGTGGACGGCGGCGTTCCGCGCGAGCCCCGCGCCCAGCCGGCCGGAGACGATGTCGAATCGCTGCTCGGCGAGCCGCACCAGGTCGGGCACGCGCTTCAGCGCCCGGTCGGCATGCTCGATCCGGCCTCGCCGCTCGTCCACCACGCGGCCGCCGCACCGGTGGATCCGCGCGCCCAGGTCGCTGATCAGCCCCTTCAGTTCGGCCAGGACGGGCGTCGCCATCTCGGCCGCCGCGGTCGGCGTCGGCGCGCGGCGGTCGGACACGAAGTCGATGAGGGTGGTGTCGGTCTCGTGACCGACGGCGCTGATCAACGGGATCGACCCTTCGGCGACCGTGCGCGCCAGGGCCTCGTCGTTGAAGGCCCAGAGGTCCTCCACCGACCCGCCGCCCCGCGCCACGATCAGCACGTCGGGGCGAGGGAGTGCGCCGCCGGTGGACAGGGCGTTGAAGCCGCGGATCGCGGCGCAGACCTGGGCGGCGGCCTGGTCGCCCTGCACCACCACGGGCCAGACGATCACGCGGCAGGGCCAGCGATCGCGGATGCGGTGCAGGATGTCGCGGATGACCGCACCGGTCGGGCTGGTGATCACGCCGATCACCGCCGGCATGGTTGGCAAGGCCTGCTTCCGCGACGGCTCGAACAGGCCTTCGGCGGCCAGCTTCGCCTTGAGCCGCTCCAGCTGGACCAGCAGGGCGCCGACGCCGGCGGGCTCCATGGTCTCGATGACGATCTGATAGCGGGAGCCCTGCGGATAGGTGGTGATCTTGCCGGTGACGATCACTTCCAGCCCCTGCTCGGGCCGCACCTGCAGACCGCGCACCTGGCCCTTCCAAACCACGCCGTCGATGGCGGCGCGCTCGTCCTTGAGGGTCAGGTAGACGTGGCCGTTGCCGTGGTGGGTGACCTTGGAGAGCTCGCCGCGCAGGCGCACGAACCCATACCGGTCTTCCAGCGTCCGCTTCAGCGCGAAGGCCAGCTCGGAGACGGAATAGGGCTGGGCGTTGCCGGCGTCGGCCGGCGAGGGGCCGGGAGCTGGGGCGGTGATGTCGCTCATCGAGGTCCTCCCCCGCCGGGGGAGGTGGCCCGAAGGGTCGGAGGGGGCGTCCGCTCAGACATCGGGACGGCGCCTCCAGTTTGGAGACTCCAGGATCGCAGCAGCGAAGCCCAAGCGGAAGCCCCCTCACCCGCTTCGCGGGAGCTCCCCCAAGGAGGGGAGCAATAGAAGAAAGGGGCGTGCCCGGACGGTCAGGCGGCGCGGCCACCCTTGCGTTCAGACACGCCCCCCATCCCCAACGGATCTCAAGGCCGCCGTTCGGCGGATCTCAGATGTAACGACGAAGGCTGCGGGCCAGCTCCACGGCGCCGGACTTCTTCTTGGCCTGGGCGGGCTGATAGGCCACGCAGGCGTGTTCGTGGCAGTAGGGGCCATTCTCCTCCGAGCGCCGACCGCAGAAGGTGAAGTTGTCGAGCGACGGATCGCCGATCGGCCACTTGCACATGTGCGCGCCCAGGGTCAGCACGGTGGCGGTGCCCGGGCTCTCGTCCACGTATCGGACAGGCGTCGGCGGGACCTGAGGCGAGACCACCTCGGCGATGCGGCGCGGCGCTGAGGGTGCGGCCACCGCGGCGCGCGCGGGTCGCGGAGCCTTGAACGTGGTGCGCTGCGGCTTCGAGGGCGTGGCGCGGCCGGACAGGCCCAAGCGGTGCACCTTGCCGATCACCGCGTTCCGCGTCACCCCGCCCAACTGCTTGGCGATCTGGCTGGCGCTGAGGCCATCCTGCCAGAGCTTCTTCAGCAGTTCGACCCGTTCGTCGGTCCAGCCCATCGTCTCGCCTTCCCACTGAGGTCCCAACGGCCGCCGCAGCCGTCTCGGGATCAACATCTTGTGGCGCCGCGCCAACTCCGTGCTCAGCAACCACCATCAGTAGTAAACAACTCGCTAAGGGCCACAATAGGCGCCATGGCGGTCATCCACAGGAACTAGATATAGCGTGTCGCACCGCCGGGGTTGCGCCCGGCGCGCGCACGGCGCACATCTCGGTCATGCGAGACATGCTCCTTGGCGAAACCGTCGTTCCGCCCACGCCGCGCGACTATCACGGCATCAACTGGGAAGGGCTGAAGACGCTCTACCTGCGCGAGGTGCGCCGGTTCATCAAGGTCGGCACCCAGACCTTGGCGGCGCCGGTGGTGACGGCGCTGCTCTACATGCTGGTCTTCGTGGTGGCGGTGGGCGGCGGGCGCGAGGTGCACGGCGTGGCCTATGGCGCCTTCGTGGCGCCCGGGCTGGTCATGATGCAGATCCTCGGCAACGCCTTCGCCAACTCCTCGTCGTCGCTGCTGCAGGCCAAGTTCAATGGGCTGATGGGCGACTTCATGACCCCGCCGCTAAGCCCGGGCGAGCAGGTCATCGGCTTCGCGGCCGGGGCGGCTACCCGCGGCATCGTCGTGGGCCTGGCGACGATGATCGCTGTGATCCCCTTCGCTTATATGCCCATCGATCACTTCCCCATCGCCCAGCCCTGGGCGGTGGTCTATTTCGGGGTCGGCGCGGCCATGATCATGGGCTTCCTGGGCATCATGGCGGGCTTGTGGAGCGAGAAGTTCGACCACATGGCGGCGGTCAGCAACTTCGTGATCATGCCGATGACCTTCCTGTCCGGCACCTTCTATCTCGTCGAGAAGCTGCCCGAGCCGTTCCGGACGCTGAGCCACTACAACCCGATCTTCTACCTCATCGACGGGTTTCGGTACGGTTTCCTGGGCCAGGCGGAGAG
>JANPKX010000104.1:0-3312 GCA_031426235.1 Alphaproteobacteria bacterium
GCCTGGTCGGCCGCCCGGCGCAGGTGAGCCTGCGCAAGCTGTTCGTCGGAGATTGCGCGGCCGGCCTCGAAGCGTCGTACGATCCACGGGTCCATGACGGCGCCATGGGTCTCGATCCGCTCGCGCCAGATGCGGAAGCCCTCGCCCGCCATCAGCAGGCCGTTGGGCGCGAACGAGGCCTCCAGCGCCTGCGGCGGGGGGGTCATGTCCAGCGTTACGCCGACGGCTCGCAGGCGCTCCAGGGCGGCAAGATAGAGGCGCGCGACCTCTGGGTGCACGTCGCCAAGGTCAGCCAGGGGAATCGCGGCGAGGCGCAGGCCGCGCACGCCGGTTTCCAGCGCGTGCTCGGCGTCGAACGGGCCGCGCACCGCGTGCTGATGGTCAGGGCCAGAGATCACCGCCAGAGCGCGCGCGGCGGTGGCGACATCCCGGGCCAGGGTTCCCACGGTGTCCAGCGCCGGGCTGAGCGGGTGGACGCCGATCAGGCTGACCAGGCCGCGCCCGGGCTTCAGCCCGACGACCCCGCAGACCGCGGCCGGGATCCGGACCGAGCCGCCGGTGTCGCTGCCCAGGGCGGCGTCGCAGAGGCCCGCGGCGACGGCCACCGCCGACCCCGAGGAAGAGCCACCCGGCGCCCGATGAACCTTCGCGTCCCAGGGATTCCACGGCGCGCCCACCGCGCGGTTCGTGCCCCAGCCGCCATAGGCCAACTCGACAGTGTGGGTCTTACCCACGATGGGCCAGCCCGCCTGGAGCAGGCGCTCGACGACCTGGGCGTGGTGCGCCGGGCTCGCGTCGAGCGCCACCCGCGCCCCACCGCCGGTGGGCACGCCGGCGATGTCGAACAGGTCCTTGACCGCTACCGTCGGGCCGCCCCCGGTGTCGCCGGTCAGCGGCGGGTCGAACACCTGGACGAAGGCCTTCAGCCGGGGATCATAGGCGCGGATGCGGGCAAGGGCTTCGGTGGGGGTCATCCTCCCTCCCTTAACGGGGAGGGACAGCTCGCGAAAGCAAGCAGGGTGGGGCGTGAGGGCCGGAGGGCTGATTCCGGTAGTTGGCGGGTCGTCTTCGGCGCCCCGTTCCAGCCCTGGCCGCCCCACCCTGGCCGCTGGCGCGGCCTGTCCCTCCCCACTAAGGGAGGGACGATGTCGGAGAACCTGTACGATCTGCTGGCGGCCGGCTTTCCTGAGGACCGCACGCGCGCCTGTTTCCTGCCGGGGCAGGGGGCTGCGATCAGCTACGGCGCTCTGGAGACCGGCGCGGCGCACGTCGCCCGCCGACTGCTTGCCGAGGGTGTGGGGCCAGGCGACCGGGTGGCGCTGCAGGCCGAGAAGTCGCCCGAGGCGATCATGGTCTATCTTGGCGTGCTGAAGGCCGGGGCCGTCTTCCTACCGCTGAACAGCGCGTACACCGCGGCGGAGGTGGACTATTTCCTCGGCGACGCCGAGCCCAAGGTTGTGATCACCGACCCGCCAGGCTGGGTCGCGGCGGCGCGGGCCCATGCGCCGCTGATGGCGAGCGTACCCCGCGCAGGATCGGACCTGGCGTCGCTGATCTACACCTCCGGCACCACGGGCCGCTCCAAAGGCGCGATGCTGAGCCACGGGGCCCTGGCCGCCAACGCCCTGGCGCTGCACGAGGCCTGGGGATTCTCGCCCGACGACATACTGCTGCACGCCCTGCCGATCTTCCACGTCCATGGCCTGTTTGTCGCCCTGCATTGCGCCCTGCTCAGCGGTTGCCCGATGGTGTGGCTGGCCAAGTTCGAGGATGCGGCCGTGCTGGAGGGCCTCCGCCGCGCGACCGTCATGATGGGCGTGCCGACCTTCTACACCCGCCTGCTGGCGAACCCCGGCTTCACGCGGGAGACCGCCGGGGGCGTGCGGCTTTTCGTCTGCGGCTCAGCGCCCCTGCTGCCGTCGACCTTCGCCGAGTTCGAGGCCCGGACCGGCCAGCGTATCCTGGAGCGCTACGGCATGAGCGAGGCGGTGATCATCACCACCAACCCGCTGGACGGCGCGCGGATCGCGGGCTCGGTAGGCTATCCGCTGCCCGGGGTGGCGCTCCGGATCGGGGGCGGGGTCGAGACCGGGGTCATCGAGATCAAGGGATCCAGCGTGTTTTCGGCCTATTGGCGCATGCCGCAGAAGACCGCCGAGGAGTTCACCGCCGACGGCTATTTCATCACCGGCGACGTCGGGCGGCAGGATGCGGACGGACGGGTCTGGATCTCAGGGCGGGCCAAGGACCTGATCATCTCGGGCGGCTATAACGTCTATCCCAAGGAGATCGAGCTGGTGCTGGACGAGCTGCCCGGCGTGACCGAGAGCGCGGTGATCGGCGCGCCGCATCCCGACTTCGGCGAGGGTGTCGTGGCGGTGGTGCTGGGCTCGGGCGACGAGACGGCCCTGATCGCTGAGGCCCGCCGCCAGCTCGCCGCCTACAAGGCGCCCAAGCGGGTGATCTTCGTGGACGACCTGCCGCGCAACGCCATGGGCAAGGTGCAGAAGAACCTGCTGCGCGAGCGGTATGCCGGGGTGTTCGGGGCATGAGGTTTCGGGCAGGGTCGCGCGCAAATCACACGAGAGGGATGAAATGGACCTGCAGCTGAAGGGCAAGACCGCCGTTATCACCGGCGGCTCGCGTGGGATCGGGCGCGCGATCGCCGAGCTGTTCGCGGACGAGGGCGCCAATGTCTCGATCTGCGCGCGCAATGCCGAGCAGGTGGCGGAGACCGTCAGGGCGCTGGAGGGCCGGGGTGTAAAGGCCTTCGGCCAGGCGGTGGACATCGCCGATGGCCCGGCGCTGAAGGGCTTCATCGCGGCCTCCGCGGAGGCCTTGGGCGGCATCGATGTCCTTGTCTCCAACGCCAGCGCCCTGGTGCAGGGCAATGGCGAGGACGCCTGGAAGCAGATGTTCGACATCGACATGATGGGCGCGGTGCGCACCTTCGAAGCGGCGCGGCCGCACCTGGAGGCCGCGGCGGCGAGGAGCGGGGACGCGTGTTTCGTGATCACCTCGTCGATCTCGGCGGCCGAGACTGACGATCCCAACTGCTATGGCGCGATGAAGGCGGCCCTGATCCACTTCGCCAAGGGTGTGGCGCGGCAGAACGCGGCCAAGAAGGTGCGCTGCAACGTGGTCTCGCCGGGCACCGTGTTCTTCGAAGGCGGCGTCTGGGGCAACGTGAAGGCGGGCATGCCCAAGTTCTTCGAGCAGATGATCGCGCGCAATCCGACCGGCCGGATGGCGACGCCCGAGGAGATCGCGGCGGCGACGGTGTTTCTGGCCAGCCCGCTTTCAGGCTTCACG
>JANPKX010000105.1:0-2067 GCA_031426235.1 Alphaproteobacteria bacterium
CGGATCGAACCGCCAGAGCTGCTTCCCGGTCTTGGCGTCGAACGTATAGACCTTGGACCAGGTGGTGGTCGTGTAGAGCACGCCGTCGTCCACCAGCGGCGTGGCTTCCTGGCCGCGGTCGGTGTCGAAGTCGGCGTGCCAGGCCAGGCCGAGGTTCGTCACTGTCGAGGCGTTGATCTTGTCGAGGGGGCTGTGGCGCTGCTCGGAATAGCCCTTGCCGTAGGACAGCCACTCCGCGTTGCCGTCGGCGGCGGTGATCCGGGCGCCGTCCACCTCGGCCGCCTTCTTCTGGCAGGATGCGACCGTGATCGCCAATGCCAGCGCGACTCCAAACTGCATGATCTTCATGACGCCCTCCCGAGGAGCCCGTCTCGGCGGGCTTTGAGCGGCACTATGCCCGCGCCCGCGCCGCCCGCAAGGCGAACGCCGGGGAAGCGATCACGGAAATCTGACTTGGCCGTAGCCAATTGTCACAACCGTTACGCGCATCAAGGCGTAAGTTGGGCGATGTCGGGGCGGCGCCGGAAAGACTGACCGCTACCTTGACTTGCAAGACATGATCAGCCGCCGAGATCTTAGCGGCTGGATACCTGACGCCGTGAGTTTCCGGCGAGGTATCCACTTGGGTTGAGTTCACGCGTAGCGAAGACATCCCCCATAGGAGGCATCGATGGCAAAAACACCCAGCTCGTCCAACGGCCAATACACGGCCGGTATCTCCAGCAGCATCGACGAAATGCTGCTCGCCGCTCAGGAGCGGGGAGATGAGTCCCTCGAGACCGGCCGCTACCTCGTCACCTACAGCGAAGGCGCGGAAGCTGAAGGCATGCAGTCCCTCGCGGGCATGGGCCTGCGCGTGGCCGACACCCGGGATTTCGGCGACCAGGCTTCGGCCATGGAGGATGTGGGCGACGCCGATGCCATCACGTTCTCGGAGCTCGGCGTCAGCCTGGTGACCGGGCCGGTCATGAACGAGCGCAACCTGGCTATGGCGGTCCAGGACCCGGCCAACCCCATCCAGACGGTCGAGCCGGAGTACTTCGTGTTCGCCGACAACCTGACGCCGGACTACCTTCGAGGGTTCACCCGGGCGGTGAACGTCATCACGGCCGACTGGAACGCCGCCTACGAAATCGAGGCGCCTCGCGATGACGAGCTGGAATCGATGGTGCTGGGCGCGACGTGGGGCTTGAGCGCCTGCCGCGTGCCGAACAGCACGCGCAGCGGCGCGGGAATCAAGGTGGCGGTGCTGGACACCGGCATGGACCTGGGTCACCCGGACTTCGTCGGACGTTCATTCACCAAGGCGACCTTCGTCGGCCAGCCTGTACAGGACTTGCACAGCCACGGCACGCACTGCATCGGCACGGCCTGCGGACCCAAAGCCCCTGCGGGAAACACGCCGCGCTACGGGATCGCCTACCGGGCGCCGATCTTCGTGGGCAAGGTGCTGAGCAACTCGGGCTCCGGCACCACGGCCAGCGTGCTGGCGGGCATGAACTGGGCGGTCGCCAACCGCTGCGCCGTGATCTCGATGTCCCTTGGGTCGTCGGCGCCCGTGCAGGCGGCCTATACCGCCGCAGGGCAGGCGGCGCTCAATGCTGGCTGCTTGATCATCGCCGCCGCCGGCAACGTCGGGGGCGCCCCCACCGGCGCGCCGGCCAACTCGCCCACGATCATGGCTGTGGCCTCGCTCGACCAGAACCTGGCGCCGTCCGGGTTCTCCAGCCAAGGCAAGATCCAGATCGCCGGTCCCGGGCGCGACGTGTTCTCTTCGGTCCCGCGGCCCAATCGCTACGGAACCAAGAGCGGCACCAGCATGGCCACGCCGCACGTGGCCGGCTGCGCGGCGCTTTGGGCGGAGACCAACCCTGGCCTGCGCGGACAGGCGCTCTGGAATCGGCTACTGGCCTCGGCCCGTCCCCTGCCGCACCCAGCTACCCGGGTCGGCCGCGGCCTCGTACAAGCTGCGCCCTGAACACGTTGGGAGACGGCCGATCATGGCTGAGCCTAGAAAATGGGTCGTCACGACCTCGCCGGACCACACGTTCGGCGAGGTTGCCCGCG
>JANPKX010000106.1:0-6846 GCA_031426235.1 Alphaproteobacteria bacterium
CGCGGCGCCGCGCCCTCCGGCCCGTTGCACCAGGGCCATCAGGGAGAGGACGCCGCCTTCCCCCTTGTTGTCGAACCGCATCAGGATCAGGACGTACTTCAGGGTGACGTTCACCATGAGTGTCCAGAGCATCAGCGACACAACCCCGATCACCTCGGCCGGCGCGGGGCCCGCCGAGCCCTTGAAGTGGGCGATCGATTCTTTGAACGCGTAGAGGGGGCTGGTCCCGATGTCGCCGTACACTACGCCAGCGGAACCCAAGGCCAGGGCGCCAAAGGTTTTCCAGGATAAGGGGGCGGCGGCGGACTGTGCGGGTTCGATCGTCGAGGGTGTCATGGAACTCGTCGGATTGAGGGAGCCTCGCTATCGCTCGGCCTCGCATAAAAATCCCATGAGGTTGTCGCCGCCGCCGCGCCATAGGCCTTGCGTCCTGGCGCCGGCGGGACCTTCTTCGCCGGCATCGGAAACCACGGAGGCCCGAGTTATGCCGGCCTTTTCCCAGCCTCATCCCCTGCGCGAACAGCCCTCGCCGGCCCTGGCGTATGGGGCGACCCTGCTGGCCGTCGCGGCGGCCGCCTTGGCCGCGATCCTCGCCGACCGCGAGGTGCGGATTCCGAACCTGTCGCTGGTTTTTGTCCTGCCAGTGGTGTTCGCAGCTGTTACCTTCGGGTGGCGCGCCTCCCTCGCGGCGGCCGTGGCTGGCGCCCTGGCCTACAACTTCTTCCTCATCGAGCCCCGCTTCACGATGCGGGTATCCGACCCGGCGAATATCTGGGCCCTGGGCCTGCTGATGCTGGTGGGCGCTATCGTCAGCACCGTGGCCGCCCAGTCGCGGCGCCGCGCTATCGCGGCCCTCGAAGCGGTCGATCAGGCGCGGGCTCTGAACGCGCTGGCGCGAACAATGGTGGGTGAGAGCTCCCGCGCCGGTCTGGCCGGTCGCTGCGCCGAAGCCCTTTCCGAACTCTTCCACGCCCCGGCGGTCGTCCTGCTCGAGGATGATGACGGCCTGCGCCCGATGGGGATCGCGGGCGGCGCCGTGCCGACCGAGGCGGACCTCGAGGCCGCGCGGTGGTCCCTGGCCTCCCGGTTGCCGGTCCGCGGCGGCGCCTATCCGGCCGGTGAGGCCACGTTCGACGTCTGGCCGGTGGTCACGCGGCAGCGCCAGCATGCGGTGGTGGGCGTGTCGCTCGCCGGCCGCGACGCTGGACGGCCGGACCAGCCTGAACGACTCGTCGAGATCGTCAGCGGATATCTCTCGGTGGCTTTGGATCGTGAGAGCTACGCCGCCCAGGCGATGCAAGGTCAGGTTCGCGTGGCCGGCGAACAGCTTAAGGCTGACCTTCTGGCGGCGGTCTCGCACGACCTGAAGACCCCGCTCTCCACCGTGCTGTTCACGCTGCAAAGCCTGCGCCGCTTTGATACGCGGTACGACGCCACCCAACGCGGCGAACTGTTGGCCTCGGCGGAGGCGGAGGCCGAGCGGCTTAGCCGGATGGTCGAGAGCCTTCTGCAGATGAACCGGCTCGAGGCTGGCGCCGTGGTCGTGCGGCTGGCGCCGGTGGCGGTCGCCGACCTCGCCGCTGCGGCGCTGACCCGCGCCGCCGCCGCGCTCGCCGGCCGTAACGTCGTGAACGAGGTGCAGGGCGATGCGATTCTGATGGTCGACGCAGCCCTGTTCGAGAGCGCCCTGTCTAACGTCATGGAAAACGCCGGCAAGTATGCGCCGGCCGGTTCCACGGTGCTCGTGCGTTACGGATCGGACGGACCTACCGGCTGGATTGAGGTGCTCGATGAGGGCCCGGGGTTCGCGGGCCCGGCCGAACCGTTGTTTGAAAAATTTGTCAGGGGGCGCGAGGGGGACGGCCGGCCCCCGGGCGTTGGCCTGGGTCTGTCCATCGCCCGCGGCTTCGCCAAGGCCCAGGGCGGCCGCCTGGATGCTGCTGATCGCGGCGATCGTCCTGGGGCGAGGGTGCGGTTGTACGCCCCGTTATGGGACGCAGCATGAGCGAGGCAGGCGATCCGGCAACCGTGCTGGTGGTGGAGGACGACCCCAGCCTGAATGCGGCGCTAGTGGCCACCCTGAAGGCCGCAGGCTACCGGCCGGTGGCGGCGCGCAATGCCGCGGAGGGCCTGCGGTGGTTTGCCCACTATGCTCCTGAGGTGGTCCTGCTGGACCTCGGCCTGCCGGACCGCGACGGCCTGGCGGTCATCGGCGAAATCCGGGCGCGGGCGGCGACGCCGATCGTCGTGCTATCCGCCCGCGACGCCGAGGCGATGAAGGTGGCGGCCCTGGATTTGGGGGCCGACGACTATATCCAGAAACCGTTTGGCGTGGACGAGTTGCTGGCGCGACTGCGCGCTGCGCTGCGGCACGGAATTCAGGTTCGAGGCTCAGCCCCGCAGGTGCGCGCCGGTGACCTTGAGATCGACCTGGGGATGCGACGGGTGAGCCTGGCCGGAACCGCCGTCGCGCTATCGCCCAAGGCGTACGACCTGCTCAGCGAACTGGCGATGCGGCTGGGAGAGGCGGTGCCGCACGCGGATCTGCTGCGGGCGGTGTGGGGCAGCGAGCGGGCCGATATCCAGTATCTGCGTGTGTATGTGGGGCAGTTGCGGGCCAAGCTCGGCGCGTCGCGGATCGTGTCCGTGCCCGGTGTCGGATACCGAATGGTCGAGACATGAAAAAGGGGCGGCGGATGGCTCCGCCGCCCTCTGATCTCAGCCGCTGGAGCGGCTTTAGAAGCGGTACTGCACCTCCACGCCGTAGAGGCGCGGCGGGGTCAGCTCGAAATTCCGCGCGCCGTTGGCGAATTGGTCCGAAGGCACCAGCGGGTTGTTGTTGCGCTGGGAAGCCCCCACCGCGGCGGCGTAGCCGTCGGTGTTGAACACGTTCTTGACGTAGGCGATCAGCGTGTACTTGCCGCCGGTGGGCGCGAAGTAGGCGCGAAGGTCCACCTGATCCCACGACTTGGCCGCGTTGTAGGAACGGCTGAAGACGCTGGCGTAGGATTTCGAGCGGTAGAGGTAGGTCGCGCCCAGGGTCAGGCTGCCCGGGTCCATCACGAAGGTGTAGGTGCCGTTCAGGGCCACCTTGTGTTCCGGCGCCTGGGGCAGGTCGTTGCCGACGATGCTAACAGCGCCGGTGTTGACGTTGTCGTTCACATCGACGAGCGGCGCGCTCTTCTTGATCTTCGTCGGGTTGTAGCCGTAGTCGAACGTCAGGCGCACGTTCTGGATCGGTTGCCAGATGCTGCTGAGTTCGACGCCCGCGGACTCTGACTTGGCGATGTTGATGAACTGACCGACGTTGGTCGGGCCCACCCGCACCGTCACCGGCGCCTGCAGGTTGCGGTAATCCAGATAGAAGACCGCCGCGTTGAACTGCAGGGTCGAGCCGAAGTTCTTCTTCAGGCCGACCTCGAACGAGTTCACATGCTCGGCGTCCGCCTTCGGCACGGCCAGGAAGCCGCCGGCCGAGAAGCCGAACGCCTTGTAGCCGCGGCTGTAGCGGGCGTAGGCCATCGTATCGGCGTCAGGCTCCCACTGCACGCCGACGGTGCCGGTCCAGGCATCCGACGTGTCACCCAGCTTGCGGCTGGCGATGCCGGAGTTCGCGTCGATGATGTACTGGCGGCAGACGCCGGCGGTGCAGACCGAGGGCGTTGTCACGCCTTCGATCGGACCCGCCGTGCTCTTGGGCGCCAGGGTGTCGGTCAGGTCGAAGGCCCCATTGCCGAGGCCGCCGAGACCGGCCAGGGCGTTGCCCAGGCCCAGCGCTTGCCCCACGGCGGGAAGCGCGGTCAGGTTGCCCAGCAGGCTACCGTAGTTGGCCGCGGTGCCAGGGCCGAAGCCTGACAGGCCAAGAGCGGGATAGAGGCCCGGGTAGCAGACGTCCGAGTTACAGACGATCCGGCGGAACTCGGTCCCGAACTTCTTGTCCTTGGTGTAGCGCAGGCCGCCGGTAACCTTCAGCGTCTCCGTCGCCTGCCAGTCAACCTGACCGAAGCCGGCCGTGCTCTCGGTGGTCAGGCGATAGTTGCCGGTCGACCAGAACTGCTGCGGGTTCGGCGCCGCGCCCAGGATCGGGTTGCGCAGCGTGGAGGGTCCGACCTCGAAGAAGTCGGCCGTGCTGCCCGTGCCGGTATACTGCTCGTGATAGTAGTAGCCGCCGACGATCCACTGAACCGGACCATCGGTCGTCGACGAGAAGTTGATCTCGTGGCTGTACCAGCGCGGATACTCGAAATAGTGGTAGCCATTGTTGGCGTTGACCGTCAGAGGCGCGCAATTGACCGTAGAGCGGCCGGCCGCGAACAGGGCGCCCACCGTGCCGCAGATCGAGCCGGGGGCCAGCGGGATCTGGTAGGACCGGACCGCGGTGCCGTCGGTGTCGCCGTAGAGGTCGTACTTATACTCCTGGATGCCGCCGACGTATTTCACGTCGATGGTGGGCAGGTGGTAGACGAAGTTGGCGGTCAGCGAGTTGACGTCACGCAGGCGCACGCGCTGCGGGATGTTGGAGTTGAACGTGCGGTTGTCGTTCAGCGCCGGGTTCGAGGTCGAGGTGGATCCGTTGAATTGCTGAACGCTGCCGGGCACCACGCCGTTCAGCCCGGTTTCGGGCGTGAACGCGTGCGCGGGGTTGAACACGATCGAGAAGTTGGGGTCGGTCCGACCGGTCTCGTACGGGCCGGCCAGATAGCCGGAGCGCGCGCCGGGGCCGCCGCGGTTGTGCCAGACCAGGGTCTTGTACGACACCCAGAGCTCGGCGTTCTCGCCCAGGTCGGCCTCGACCTGCGCCTGAACCTGGTACTCGTTGCGCTTGCTGCCTTCCGAAGGGCCGCCGCTGACGTTCTTGAAGTAGCCCTTCCGCTGATCGAGCTTGTAGCCCGACACCCGGAAGCGCAGCCCGTCGGTGATCGGACCGGACACCGCGGCCTGGAAGTTGGTGAAGTCGTAGTTCTCCGCGATCGCGCGGACTTCTGCGTAGAAGTCTTCGGTCGGGCGCTTGGAGATCACGTTGACGGTGCCGCCGATGGCGTTGCGGCCGTACAGCGTGCCTTGCGGACCACGCAGGATTTCCACCCGATCCACATCCAGCGGCGGGCCGCCGGCCAGGACGGTCGAGGTGGTGAAGAGGCCGTCGATGTAGATCGACACGGCGCCATCCACCGAGTGGACGTTGGTCAGGCGGCCGATGCCGCGCATGCTGGCCCGGTCATTCGACGACTGGTAGACGAAGCCCGGCGTGAAGTTGGTCAGGTCCTGGACCGTGCTGATCCCGACCAGGTCGCGCTGCTTGCTGGTGAAGGCCGAGATGGCGACCGGCACGTCCTGCAGGCTCTGCTCCCGCTTCTCGGCGGTGACCACCAGTTCTTCAATGACGTTCGAGCCGGTCGCCTGGGCCAAAGCTGGCGCGGCAAAGCCCAAAAGCGCTGTGGCGGACACGCCAACAGCCATCATGCTCCGAAGAGCGCGTTTATCTGACATCCTGTACCTCCCAGACGGTCGGGCTCTTTGATGGCCCTTGCTCGCCTTAATCGCGCCGCCAATGCGGAAGCCATCGGGAGGCGGCGCGCCCCCGTTCAGCTTAGCCTAGGCATTGCCTTAGCCGGGCGCGCTGTCAACGGAAGCTGAGGCCATATAAGGGAATGCACGTAGACTGTGGCGCCTTCGACACCCTGCTTGCCGCTACGTCGCTTCCCTGAAACGGCTTTCCAGCCCATATGGCGGCCATGAGCGACGGCGCACTGGTTCTGTTTTCCGGCGGCCAGGACTCCACGGCGTGCCTCGCCTGGGCCCTGGACAATTACGCGCGGGTGGAGACCGTCGGGTTCGACTACGGGCAGCGACACCGGATCGAGTTGGAGGCGCGCCAGACTGTGCGCGCACGATTCGCCGAGCGTTTTCCCGCATGGGCGCCGCGCCTGGGCGAAGACCACATCCTGGATATTGCCAGTTTCGGAGCCATCGGGGAAACCGCCATGACCTCCGACCGGGCGATCGAGATCACGGAAAAAGGCCTGCCGTCGACATTCGTGCCCGGCCGCAACCTGATCTTCCTGACCTATGCGGCGGCGCTCGCCGACCGGCGGGGCCTGACGGCGCTGGTCGGCGGCATGTGCGAGACGGACTTCTCCGGCTATCCGGACTGTCGTCGCGACACCCTGGATGCCCTGCAGCGGGCGCTCAACCTGGGCATGGCGCAGCCCTTTCGTATCGAGACACCGCTGATGTGGCTGACCAAGGCGCAGACGTGGGGGCTGGCGCGGGCGCTTGGCGGCCAGGCGCTGGTCGATATCACCATCGAGGACACCCACACCTGCTATCGGGGCGAACGGGGCGTGCGCCAGGCCTGGGGTCATGGTTGTGGAAACTGCCCGGCGTGCGACCTGCGCCGCCAGGGCTTCGAGGCCTGGACGGATGCGGGCCAGCCGGCGCACGCCGCATGAGCTACGCCGTCAGGGAGATCTTCCTGACCCTCCAGGGCGAGGGCGGCCAGGCCGGCCGGCCGGCAGTGTTCTGCCGGTTCGCCGGATGCAATCTTTGGAGTGGGCTGGAGCGGGACCGGGCGACGGCGGTCTGCAGCTTCTGCGACACGGACTTCGTGGGCCTGGACGGACCGGGCGGCGGGCGGTTCGCAAACGCCGAGGCGCTCGCGGACGCCGTCGCGGCGGCCTGGACGGGGGGCGCGGACCACCGGCTGGTCGTGCTGACGGGCGGCGAGCCGCTGCTGCAGGTCGACGGGGCGCTCGTCGGTGCGCTGCATGACCGCGGGTTTTCGATCGCCCTGGAGACCAATGGCACCCTGCCGGTCCCGGACGGCATCGACTGGATCTGCGTCAG
>JANPKX010000107.1:0-3589 GCA_031426235.1 Alphaproteobacteria bacterium
ATACTCCCCGCCCAGGGCGAACCCCTGGAGAATGCGCATGAGGATGAGCAGGACGGGCCCGATCATGCCGGCCTGGGTGTAGCTGGGCAGCAGGCCGATCGCGACCGTGGCGCCGCCCATCAGCAGCACGGTGGCGAGGAAGGCGCCCTTGCGGCCCGACTGGTCGCCGATCTTGCCAAACACCAGCGCGCCGAGCGGGCGGAACAGAAACCCGGCGCCGAACAGCGCCAGGGCGGCCGCGAAGGCCGTCGTCTCCGGCAGACCCGTGAAGAAGGTCTTGGAGATGACCCCGGTCAGGCTCCCGAACACGAAGAAGTCGTACCACTCGAAGGTGGTGCCGGCCGAAGAGGCGGCGATGACGGTCTTCAGCGGCGTCGGCTGCTCGTCCGCGCTCGCGGCGTTATCCGCCATGTGTGGTCTCTCCCCCGGCAATCGTGACGGGGTCTGGTCTAGCATCGGTTTCGGAAGCGAGCGATAGCGCCGCACGTCAGGCGGCGGCGGCCTCGGCATCGACGATCAGGCCGCGCCGTTCGGCGGCCTCGGTGATCTCGCGGAACAGGTCGGCCGGTGAGATCGGCTTGCCCACCACGCCATCCATGCCGGCGTCCAGATAGGCCTGGCGCTGGTGGGACAGCACATTGGCGGTCAGGGCCACGATGGGCGTCGCAGCCGCCGCGCCGCCCAAGGCCCGGATTCTTCGAGCCGCCTCGACGCCGTCGATGCCCGGCATCTGGATGTCCATCAGGATCAGATCGAACCCGCCCCGTTCCGCCGCCTCGACGCCCAGATAGCCGTCGGCCGCGGTCTCGACCGAAGCGCCCAGATGCTCCAGCAGCTTGGTGGCGATCACCCGGTTGGTGGCGTTGTCCTCGACGACCAGCACCCGAACGCCATCCAGCACCGCCGCGCCCGGCTCGGCCGCCGCCACGACGGCCTCGGCAGGTTCGGCGCGGACCTCGAGCCAGAACGTTGAGCCCACGCCCTCGGTCGAGTGGAAGCCGACGCTGCCGTTCATCATTTCCGCCAGCTTTCGGGTGATCGCCAGCCCCAGTCCGGAGCCGCCGAACTTTCGGGTCATCGAGGCATCGGCCTGGTTAAACCGCTGGAACAGCCGGGGTTGCGCCGCAGCCGCGATGCCGATCCCGCTGTCCTCGACCTCGAACCGCAGCACCCCGGCGTCGGCGCGCCGGCAGCGCACGACGATGTGGCCCTTCTCCGTGAACTTCACGGCGTTGCCGACCAGGTTGAACAGCGCCTGGCGCAGCCTGACCGGATCTGATCGCACCCAGCCGATCGCAGGATCCGCATCGACCACCAGAGGCAGCCCCTTGGCGCGGGCCAGCGGCTCAAGCAGCCGCACGACGCCGCTGACCAGCGCGGCGGGGTCGACCGGCTCATCGCTCAGCTCCAGTCGCCCGGCCTCGATCTTGGAGAAGTCGATGACGTCGTTCAGCAGCTCGGCCAGCATGGCGCCGCAGCTCAGCGCCTCGACCAGCAATTCGCGGCCCTCCGTGCTCAGCCGTTCGGCTTTGAGCAGGTGCAGCACCCCCATGACCCCGTTCAGGGGCGTGCGGATCTCGTGGCTCATATTGGCCAGGAACGCGGCCTTGGCCTCAGCCGCCGACTCGGCTTCGCGCTGAGCCTCGATCAGGGCCAGTTCCTGGCGTTTCGAGGCGTCACAATCCTGAATCAGGCCGACGGCCTTCAGCCAGCGCCCGTTCCGCGAGGTTTGCAGGTGATGATAAACCCGCACCCAGCGCTCGGAGCCGTCCGGCCGCAGGATTCTAGCTTCAAAGAACTCGCCGGATTGTTTTTCGCCGCGATGCAGAGCGCGGAACACGTCGCGGACGTGGCTCAGGTCATCGGGATGGAAACCGGGGAAGCGGAGCTGCGTGGCTTCCTCATAGTTGGCCTTGCCCTGGCCGGTAACGCGTTCGAACTCCGGCGAGGACCAGAAGGTCTTTCGAACATGGTCGATCTCGTAAACGCCCGCCTCGGCCGCCTCAAGCGCCAGGTTGAGCCGGGTGGCCATGGCCTGCGCCTCACGGCGCGCCTTGCGGGCCTGCACTTCGCCACGGCGCGCCGCGTCGCGCGCCTCCGCCAGTTCCGTGATGTCTTCCGAGATGCCCTTGAGCGCGAACAGGCCAGCCTCACGGGGCTCGGTGCGGACCGTGACGCGCATTGTAAGCCAGCGATCCCGGCCCCAGATCCGATGCTCGATCTGCATCGGATCGCCCTCCAGGACCGACCTGGTCATGGTCGCTTCCATGAACGCCCGGTCGCGCGGGTGCACCAGGGCGTAGAAGAGGTCGGGCGTCCACCGCACGGTCGGATCGAAGCCGACGATCTCGATAAGCTCGTCGGACCACCAGATCCGCTCGTCCTCGGGCTCGAATGTCCAGATGCCGACGCCCGCCGATGCGCCCAGCAGCTTGCGGGTTCTGCGGCCCTCCTCCACCTCGTCGCGGTGCGCCCGCTCGGCGCTGATGTCGCGCATCGCGCCGATGTGGCGCCCGTTGTCCATCACCTGACGTCGGGCGGCGAACCAGCGCCACGTCCCGTCGGCGTGTCGCAGACGCAACTCGGTCTCGCTGACCTCGCCCGGCTGATATTTGCTGGCCCGTTCGCGAATCCCCGCAAGTTCATCGGGATGGCAGAAGTCGGCGATCGTTCTGCCAAGGATCTCGGCCTCGCTCAGGCCGGTGAACTCGGTCCAGGCGCGGTTGACCTGCATCAACACCCCGTCGGGCGAGATGACCTGCATAAGGTCGCGGCTGTTGTCGAACAGCCAGCGCGACATCTCGGTCCTGTCCGTGGCGCCATTCGCGCTCTGCCGAACCATACGTTCTCCCCGAAGGCTGAACGCTGTAACTCGGAAGACGTAAATTTAGGGTTGTGCGGCCGGCGCGCTAAAAGGCGCTCTCGCCGGTGATCGCCCGGCCCAGGATCAAGGCGTGGACGTCGTGCGCGCCTTCGTAGGTGTTCACCGTCTCAAGGTTCATCGCGTGGCGCATCACATGGTACTCGCCGGAGATGCCATTGCCGCCGTGCATGTCGCGCGCGACGCGGGCGATATCGAGCGCCTTGCCTGTATTGTTGCGCTTGATCAGGCTGATCGCCTCGGGGACGAGTTCGCCCGCTTCCATCCGCCGCCCGACCCGCAGCGCGGCCTGAAGGCCGAGGCTGATCTCGGTCACCATATTGGCGAGCTTGAGCTGGACGAGCTGGGTGGCGGCGAGCGGGCGCCCGAACTGCTTGCGGTCGAGCGTGTAGTTGCGCGCGGCGGCGAGGCACGCCTCGGCGGCGCCCATCGTGCCCCAGGCAATCCCGTAGCGCGCGCGGTTGAGGCAGCCGAACGGGCCCTTGAGGCCGGCGACATTGGGGAGGAGGGCGTCTTTGCCGACCTCGACCTCGTCCATTACGATCTCGCCAGTGATCGATGCGCGCAACGACAGTTTCTGGCCGATCTTGGGGGCGGTGAGGCCCTTCATGCCCTTTTCGAGCACGAAGCCGCGGATCGCGTCGCCATGCGCTTCGGACTTGGCCCACACGACGAACACGTCGGCGATGGGGGAGTTTGTGATCCACA
>JANPKX010000108.1:0-2756 GCA_031426235.1 Alphaproteobacteria bacterium
CCGCCATCGCGGCGACATCTTCAAGTTCGCGGGCAAGGCCATGGTGGGTGACACGGTGGCCGCCGAGTGCGAGTTCGCCGCCATGGTGGTGGAGACCTAGGGCCTTGAGCGTTGAGATCCACCCGACCGCCCTGATCGCCAAGGGCGCCGAATTGGCCGACGGCGTCAGCATCGGGCCCTACAGCATCGTCGGCGAGCACGTGAAGATCGGCGCCCGCACCCAGGTGCTGGCCCATGTGGTCATCGAGAACCGCACCACGATCGGCGCCGACTGCTCCATCCGCAACTTCACCAACCTGGGCGGCCCGCCGCACCACGTGGGCTATCGTGGTGAGCCCACCGAGCTGGTCATCGGCGACCGCAACCGGATCTGGGAGCATGTAACCATGCACATCGCCGCGCCTGGCGGCGACGGGATCACCCGCGTCGGCCACGATGGCATGTACATGGCCACCAGCCATGTCGGCCATGACTGCGTGGTGGGCGACAACGTCATCCTGGCGCATTCCGCCACCCTGGGTGGGCACGTGCACGTGGGCGATTTCGTGATGGTCAGCGGGCTGGCCGCCGTTCACCAGCACTGCCGGGTCGGGCGCTACTCCTTCATCGGCGGCCTGGCTGCGGTGACCAAGGACGTGATCCCCTACGGCATGGTGTGGGGCAACCACGCCCATCTGGAGGGCCTGAACCTGGTGGGTCTAAAGCGGCGGAACTTCGGGCGCGAAACGATCGCCGAACTGCGCTCGGCTTACCGGCTGCTGTTCGCGGAGGAGGGCACCTTCCAGGAGCGGGTGGACGATACCGAGGCGACCTTCGGCAGAAGCCAACCGGTGATGGAGATCATCGACTTCATCCGTGCCGATGCAGGCCGGCCGCTCTGCCTTCCGGCGCGCGAAATCTGATGACCAAGCTGGGGCTGATCGCCGGCGGCGGCGGGCTGCCCATCGAGATCGCCCGGCACTGCGAACACTCCGGACGCCCCCTCTTCGTGATCCGCCTCAAGGGGTTCGCGGGTGACGGTCTGGCGCCTTATGCGGGGGCCGAGGTCGGACTGGCCGAGATCGGCAAGTGCATTAAAGCGCTCAGGCGCGCCGGGTGCGAGGCGGTCTGTCTGGCGGGGGAGGTGGCACGGCCCGACTTCACCAGCCTGCTGCCGGACCTGCGCGGGCTGCGGCTGCTGCCCCGGGCCATCGCCGCTGCGCGCAAGGGCGACGACGCGCTCTTGCGCCTGCTGGTCGGCGAGTTCGAGGCCGAGGGTTTCCGGGTCGAAGGCGCGCACCAGGTGATGCATGACCTGACGCTGCCGGTGGGCCTTCTGGGCCGCTGCCGCGCGGGCGAGGAGGCGCTGGCCGACGCCCACAAGGCATTGGAGGTGGCGCGCGCCCTCGGGCGGCTGGATATCGGCCAGGGCGCCGTCGTCGCGAAGGGTCTGGTGTTGGCGGTCGAGGCGGCGGAGGGGACGGACGCGTTGCTCTCGAGGGTCGCCGATTTGCCGGCCCATCTGAAGGGTGCGCCGGGCGCCGGCGTGGGCGTCCTGGCCAAGGCGCCCAAGCCCATCCAGGAGACGCGGGTCGACCTGCCGACTATCGGATTGGCGACCATCCACGGCGTGGCCCGCGCCGGACTGGCCGGGATCGTCGGTGAGGCGGGACGGTTGCTGGTCCTGGACCGCGATGCGGTGATCGCCCTGGCGAATGAGCTGGGCGTTTTCATCCTGGGCGTGGAACAGGCGCCGGACGGGTGACCGGCCTGCCTCTCACCGTCATGCTGGTCGCCGCCGAGGCCTCGGGGGACGATCGCGGCGCAGGGCTGGCCCGGGCGCTGCGACGGCGGCTGGGAGACCAGGTGCGCTTCGTTGGCGTCGGCGGGGCGCGGATGGCCGCCGAGGGCGTGGTCAGCCCCTTCGACATCACCGAGCTCTCGATCTTCGGATTCCTCGAGGGCATCCTGGCCTATCGCAAGGTTGTTGCGAGGGCGGACGAGACCGCGGCCCTGGCCGCGCGCGAGCGTCCGGAAGTGGCTGTGCTCATTGATTCCTGGGGCTTCACCCTGCGGGTGGCGCAACGCCTGCGGCCGCTGGGGATCCCCGTGGTCAAGTACGTCGGGCCGCAGGTGTGGGCGTCACGACCGGGGCGGGCCAGGACGGCGGCGCAATGGTTCGACCTGCTGCTCACCATCCATGCCTTCGACGCGCCCGCCTTCGAGGCTGAGGGCCTGACCACCCGCTTCGTCGGCGACGCCACCCTGACGCTGGACTTCGCAGGGGCCGACCCCGCGGGCCTGAGGCGGCAGATCGGCGCCAGTGCGGAGGAGGCGGTCCTGGCGGTGCTGCCTGGCAGTCGTCCGAGCGAGATCGATCGGGTCCTGCCGCCGTTCGCCGAGGCCGTCGCGCTGCTGAAGGCGGACCGTCCCGACCTGAAGGTGGTGATCCCTGCCGCGCCGACCGTCGCGGACCTGGTCCGGATGCGCGCCGGCGGCTGGGCCCACATTGTCGAAGGCCCCGCCGCCAAGCTCTCAGCGATGAAGGCGGCGACGGTGGCGCTCGCATGCTCGGGAACGGTCACCACGGAACTTGCCCTGGCGGACTGCCCGATGGTGGTCGGTTACCGGTTGGGGCCGGTGACCTATGCGCTTCTGAAGCCGTTGATCCGGACTCGATACGTGACCCTGTTCAACATCGCCGCCCAGGACTTCATCGCTCCGGAACTGATCCAGTCGGCGTGCAACGGGCCGGCGCTCGCGCGCGAAATCGCCCT
>JANPKX010000109.1:0-19192 GCA_031426235.1 Alphaproteobacteria bacterium
CATCGGCGGCGGCGACACCGGCAGCGACTGCATCGGCACATCCAATCGCCAGGGCGCCGCCTCGGTGGTGCAGTTGGAGATCATGCCGCAGCCGCCGGCCCACGAGAACAAGCTGCTGACCTGGCCCGACTGGCCGCTGAAGCTGCGCACGTCCTCGTCCCATCAGGAAGGCGTGGAGCGCGACTTCGCCATCGCCACCAAGCGGGTGATCGCCCATGACGGCCGGGTGACGGCGCTGGAGTGCGTGCGCCTGGAATGGGCGGCCGGCGAGGATGGCCGCATGCGAATGGTCGAGATCCCCGGTTCGGAATTCGAGCTCAAGGCCGACCTGGTGTTCCTGGCCATGGGCTTTGTGGGTCCGCGCAAGGACGGCCTGGTCGAGAACAGCGGTGTCGCTCTCGACCCGCGCGGCAACGTCAGGGCCAACACCCTCGACTACCGCACCTCGGACGCCAGGATCTTCGCCTGCGGCGACGCCCGCCGTGGACAGTCCCTGGTCGTCTGGGCGATCCGCGAGGGCCGCCAGTGCGCGCGGGCCGTGGACGAACTGCTGATGGGCGCTTCGAAGCTGCCGCGGTAGGGGGGAGCCCCCTCCACCGCGCGGCGCGCGGTCCCCCTCCCCGCCAAGCGGGGAGGACCAGGGATCGACGCTGTTGGTCCTCCCCACAACGTGGGGAGGGGAACCGCCCGAAGGGTGGTGGAGGGGTCTACCGACCCCCGAAGATCGGCGTGCGCTTCTCGACGAACGCCTGAGCGGCCTGCTTGTGATCCTCGGTCTGGCCGCAGTGGACATGGTGCGTGGCCTCCAGGTCGAGGCAGTCGTCGACGTCGCCGGCCATGGCGCGGTTCAGGTTCTCCTTCATGTAGCGGTAGGCGATGGTCGGGCCGGCGGCCAGCCGACCGGCGATCTCCTGGGTCTTGGTTTCGAGCTGGCCGGGTTCGGCGATCCAGTTGGTGAGGCCCAGCGCCAGCGCCTCCTCGGCGGTCACCCTCTCGGAGAGGAAATAGAGCTCCCGCGCCTTGGCCGAGCCGACCAGCTGGGTCAGGAAGTAGGTCCCACCGTAGTCACCCGAGAAGCCGACCCTGGCGAAGGCGGTGGTCAGGATCGCGGTGCGCACCATGATCCGAAGATCGCAGGCGAGCGCGAGCGCCAGCCCGGCCCCTGCCGCGGGGCCGGGCAGGGCGGCGATGGTGGGTTTCGGCATCTTGAAAAGCTTGCCGGCCGTCGCGCGTTGGTTGGCGCGCTGGCGGTGGATCGCGGCGTCGATCGACAGCGCTTCGCCGCCCCCGGCGTTGCGGCTGTTCATGCCCTTGACGTCGCCGCCCGCGCAGAAGCCGGCCCCCGCCCCGGTCAGGACCACGCATTTCACCGAAGGCTCGAACTCGGCCCAGGCCAACTGGGCGGCCAGCGCCTGGTTCATGTCATCGCTCATCGCGTTCCGAGCGTCGGGACGATTGAGGGTGAGCGTCAGGACCCCGCCGTCCAGCGCGGCGAGCAGGTCGGTCGTGCCGGTGTCGATGTGGGTCATGGGGCATCCTTCGCCGTTTGTCCCACCGTAGGCCCCAAGGCCGGGGTTGCGGAAGGCTTGACCCACCGCGTGCCGGGGCCTCAAGTCTCGCCGCTCGCCGCGGAAGGACCTGACCATGCGCCTCAGACAGATCGCCCTCGTGGGCGCGGACCTGAACGTTGCCCGCGCCGAGATCGCGGAGGTCCTGGGCCTGCGAGGCGATTATGCCGACCCCGGGGTCGGCAAGTACGGCCTGACCAACGCCGTCTGGCCGGTGGGCGATACGTTCCTCGAGGTCGTCTCTCCGCACCAGCCCGGCACAACCGCCGGCCGCCTGATCGACAAGCGCGGCGGTGACGGCGGCTACATGGTGATCCTGCAGTGCGACGACCTCGCCGCGGCCCGCGCCCGGGTGGCCGCCCAGGGGGTCCGCGTTGTCGACCAGTTCGACGGCGACGGCGTCGCCTTCACCCACCTGCACCCCCGCGACGTGGGCGCGGCGATCCTCTCCATCGACCACATGGTTCCGCGGGAGCGCTGGCAGTGGGGCGGGCCGGATTGGCAGGCCAACGTCCGCACGGAGGTCTCGACCGGCATCGTCGGCGCCGAACTGCAGGGCGAGGACCCCGCCGCCCTGGCCGCCCGCTGGGCGCAGGTGTTGGGCCTTGAGGCGGAGCCGACGGGCGATGCCTGGCGCATCGGCCTCGATGGCGGCGAGTTGCGTTTCGTCGCGGTCAGGGATGGCCGCGGCGAGGGGCTCAGCGCCTTCGACGTCGCCGTTCACGACGCGGCGGCGGTCCGCGCGGAGGCGCAGGCACTGGGCTGCCTGGACGCGGAGGGCGAGGTCGTGCTGTGCGGGACGCGCGTGCGGCTCGTCGCGGCCTGATCAGGCGAGCACGCGCGCCAGGAACTCTCCGCCAAGGCGCAGGCCCGCCTCGTCGATGCTGTGGCCCAGGCCCCGTGAGACATGGGTCGTCACCTCGAACCCCAGCGGCGTCAAAGCTGACTCGGCCTGCGCCAGCGCGGCGACAGGGACCATGGGATCGGCATCGCCGTGGATCAGCAGGAGCGGCGGTTTGCTGCGGTAGTCCGAGGCTGGCGCGGCGGCATCGGCCAGCATGCCTGAATAGCCAACGATGCCGGCCAGCTCCCGCTCGCGCCGGGGCCCCACGTGCAGGGCCGTCATCGTGCCCTGGCTGAATCCCACGAGGGCGAGGCGATCCTCGGTCAGTCCGAAGCGCTCCAGCTGGTGGTCGATGAAGCTGTCGACGATCGGCTGTGCGCTGCGCGCGCCCTCGGCCCGCGCGCTGGGCGCCACACTGGTCAGGGGCCACCACTGGTAGCCGCCGGGCGCGCCGGGGCAGATCTGCGGCGCGTTGGGCGAAAGGAAGACGGTGTGCGGCAGCGCCTCACGCCAGTACGGGGCCAGGCCAATCAGGTCGTCGCCGTTGGAGCCGTAGCCGTGCAGCAGGATGACCATCGACCGCGCCGGGCCGCCCGCGGCGGGTGCGACCATGGGGCCGGTCAGGGAAGGCACCGGGCTCATGCCGACCGCTCCGGACGGGCGCCGAGCACGTCCTCGGTGTCCCGGCCGATCGGTGGGGGGTCGCGGCGGATGCTCGCCGGGGTCCGGGCGAACCGCAGACCCGGCCGCATGGCCCGGTAGGCGCCCTCGCCCTCCAGGTTTCGGATCTCGAACAGCGTTTGGGAAAGCTGGGGGTCGTGCAGGATGTCGCGGGCCGTATTGGCCCGCATGGCGGGGATGTCGTTCTGTTCGCAGACGTCCATCCAGTCGGCGGTGGTGCGGCTCGCGGCGGCTTCAGTCAGCATGGTGTTGTACTCCGTCACGCGGCCCGCCGAAGTCTCGTGACGCCGGAAGCGTTCGCTCTCATAGGCGCCGGGGATGCCGCCCAGTTCCAGGAATCGGGCCGACTGGGCCATGTTGGCGGGCGAGACCGACAGGTGACCGTCGCGGGTCTTCAGCGGTTTGCGGTCCGCGCTGAGCGCCTGGGTGGCGCCGAAGCGACCGGTCGGCGGCATGTAGGTTTCACCGTAGAGGTGTTCGGCCATCAGGAAGCCGGTGAAGGTCTCGAGCATCGGCACGGCGACGTACTGGCCCTCACCCGTCCGCTCCTTGTGACGCAGCGCCGCCAAGCAGGCGATGGCCGCGAAGAGGCCGCAGGTCTTGTCCGCCACATAGGACGGGATCGGGCGCAGCGGCGCCTCGGGGTCCACGAGCGGCGCCAGGCCGCAGGCGCCGCTCGCCGCCTGGATCAGGTCGTCAAAGGCCTGCCGACCGGCATAGGGCCCCTCGGCGGCGTAGCCCATGGCCTCGACATAGACGATGTCCGGCTTGAGGGCGCTGACCGCGGCATAGTCGAACCCCAGCTTGGCGATCGTCTGCGGCCGCATGTTGTGGATGAAGATGTCCGCCGTCGCCACGAGGCCGCGCAGGGCCTCCCGGTCGGCCTCGGCCTTGAGGTCCAGGACCACCGAGCGCTTGTTGCGGTTGAGCGCCACGAACACTGGACCCATGGTCTTGGAGTTCGGCGACTTGCCGGCGCGCTGGCGATCGCCCGCAGGCTCCTCGATCTTGATCACGTCGGCGCCCAGGTCGCCCAGGGTCTGGGTGGCGTAGGGTCCCAGGATGAACTGCGTCAGGTCGATGACGCGGACTCCCTCCAGCGCCATGCGGGGTTTGTCGTGGGCCTGATCGTCCTGCATCTCGCGCCTCATCTCCTGTCGTTTTCGCGACTATAGGACATGCCGCCGCCGAGGCGATGGCTTCGGGCGCCCAGCTTGCAATGACAACGTGATACGTGAATCATCGCTGGGCGCGCGCTGCGATCGCGCGGCGGGGGATCCAGGTTCATGAGCGAGGCCATCACGGTCCTGGCGGTCAACGCCGCCGTCATCCTGGCGCTATTCGTCGCTGCGTGGGCGGCCTGCGTGGCCATGCGCGACTGCACCCCCGTGGACAGCCTCTGGGGTCTGGGTATGGGCCTCGTGGCGATCTCGACGTACCTGCAGACGGGCGGCGGGACGGAGCGGCGGATGGTCCTGACCGTGATCTGCGTTCTGTGGTCCCTGAGGCTGGGCGGCTACCTGCTCTGGCGCTGGCGCGATCACGGACCCGACCGGCGCTATGTGCGGATGATGGACAAGGCCAAGGCCGAGCGCGGCTGGGGCTATGGCTATGCCGCCTTCCGGCTCGTCTTCCTGCTGCAGATGCCGCTGCTGTGGCTGGTCTGTCTACCGGTGCAGCTGGGGCAGCTGGCCGATCAGCCCGCGAACCTGGGCCTGGTCGGCCTGGTCGGCGCCGCGCTGGCCGTGGGCGGTCTGGTCTTCGAGAGCCTGGCGGACTGGCAGCTCGTCCGGTTCAAGAAGAACCCCGAGAATGCCGGACGGGTGATGGACCGGGGCCTCTGGCGCTACACCCGCCATCCCAACTATTTCGGCGATGCCTGCGTCTGGTGGGGCCTGTGGCTGGTCGCCGCCGAGACGACGCCCGGCCTGTTCGCCGTGGTCGGCCCGGCCTATCTGGTCTTCACCCTGACGCGTTGGAGCGGCATGCCGACCGTCGAAGGCCGGATGCGTCGCCGAAAGCCCGAGTACGAGGCCTACGCGCAGCGCACCTCCGCCTTCATCCCATGGCCGCCCCGAGCGAGGGGCGCCGCGGAGTCTTAAGGCGTCACGGCGGTATCCAAGCCTCAGTCGGCAAGCGGCCGGTCGATCAATTCCTTGACTTGCGCAGTCATCGGCTGGCCCGACCGCTGGCTCTCCAGGACGCCCACATCGACGTAGTCGCGCCAGCCCACGATCAGGTCGCCGCGGAAGTCCAGCACGCCGGCGTAGGGCGTGGCCACTCTGTGGCCGTCGGCGGTGCGGTAGTCATCGACGCCCTCGATGAAAAGCCGGTCCTCGGTCTCCGCGTGGGCGAACACGCGCCAGGTGATCTCGTGCATGTCGCCGCCCAGACGCGCCAGGAGCTTGCGCGCCTTGGCCTTGCCGCGGGCCGGCGGTACGGCGGCCGCGGCGAAGTGCCAGACGACATCCTCGGCCATGTGGGCCAGGACGCCCTCCGCATCCTTGGCCTGCCAAGCAGCAATCACCTGGCGCAGGGTGTCGTACCGCCGTCCCATCGTTCAGGCTCCGGATTCAGGCGTTGCCGACCGCGCTGAGCGCATCCGTCCTGGCGCTGTCCAGGTACTCGTCCAGGCGCGTGATCAAGCCGTTTTCCATCCGGACGATCACGCAGGCGTCGAGCGACCACGCCGTCCCATCGGAGAGCGTGGCTTCCAGCACATGCTGTTGCAGGAACCCATCGGAAAGGGCCTCGAGCCGGGTCACGCGGTACCGGCGGTCCGGCAGCTTACGCATGATCCAGCCCAGCACCTTCATGTTCTGGTCGACGGTCTGCTCGACGCCGTCGTTGTTGTGCCAGATCCGCGCGTCGGGATGGTAGCAGGCGCGCACCGCCTCGATATCGCCGCTCTGGATGGCGCCGATGAAGCGCTGGGCGAAGGCGATGTAGTCGGTCTGGGTCATGTCGGGCTCCCTGGCGCGGGTCTGCCGTGGCGCCCCTCGCCGATGAACTGGCGGTCGGCCCAGGCCGCGTGGGTTCCGCTGGAAATCTTGTGCGGCAGGGCGATGCGCACCACAGGCCCGGCTTCGAAGGCCTTGCAGTCCACCAGGATGCACTCCGACGTTCCGGTGTTCTCATCGGTGATGAAGCTGACCAGATATCCGTCGTCCTCGTCGCGGGCGTCGATCCGGGGCACGAAAGGCGCCTCGCTGGCGTAGCGGCCCTCAGGCAGCTTGAGAGACCAGGACTGGCCCGTCTGCAGGTCGTGCTTCACGAAGCCGTTGAACAGGAACCAGCCCGGCTTGGTGGTTGTCGAATAGGCGTATCGATAGGGCCGCCCCGCATGGCGTTGGTTGAAGGTGCCGAATTCCAGCACGCGGTCATCCAGATGGTGCTCGCGCGTCGCGCCGGTCTTCAGGTCGAACCGCCAGCGGTGCAGCTTCGGCAGGAAGCTATGCTCGTCGACATAGGCCATCATGTGCTGGAAGCCGTCCGGTGCGTCCGCGAGCGGGCGGGGCGTCGGCTTCTCCTGGAAGTAACCGTCCATCACGATCTCGTCGCCGTCCTCATAGGCGTTGAGGAAGTGCAGGATGTAGGTCGGGTCGGCCTCAAACCATCGGATCTGACTTGCATCGCCATAGCGGGGGATCACGGCAAACCGGGATGGCAGGCCGCGATGCTCGCGCACCGCGTGCACGTTGCGCTTCAGCAGATCCTCGTCCCAGAAGACGGGCAGGTCGTTCAGGATCGAATAGTTCGCCGAGAAGGCCATGTCGTGCGGCAGCCTGGGGCCGGGCAGCGGCACGGGCGTGTAGTGGATCAGCTTGCCGGTCCGATCGACCACGCCGTAGTGCATGTAGGGCGCGTGCTTGGAGTAGTTGAAGAACAACAGCTCACCCGTGGCCTCGTCGACCTTAGTGTGCGCCGAGACGCCGTCCAGCGGACCCCAGCTGGCGACGCCGCCCTGTTCGAGCGTTTCGGGGTCGAGGCAATAGGCCTCGCCGCACTGGTAGAAGGTGGCGACGATCCTGCCGCCGTGGATGACCACGTCGGTCGAGGCCGTGTCTTTCAGGCCGCCGTGCGCGCCGAAGCCCGGGCGCAGCGAAACGCCGGGCCCATCCATCAGGCCGCCCCAGAGCGACTGACCCGCCTCCTGCTCGGCCTGGAAGCCCCGGGTGCGGACGAAGCGGTTGCGGTAGTCTGCGCGGCCGCCCTGGAAGCTGATCCGGTGCACCATGCCGTCGCCGTCAAACGGGTGATAGCGGCCCAGCGCCTCGTGGACCGGGTTCTCGGTGTTGCGCACGTAGATCCCGTCGATGTCTTGCGGGATGGCGCCCTCCAGCACGTCGAGGTCGGTGGCGTCGACTTCCTCGTGCAACGGGGTCCAGGCGCCGTTGAGATAGGGGTGATTGCTGGGGCGCAGCGAGGTCTTCACCGGCGGCAGGCGCTCCATCTTCATCGGGTGCTCCGGGCGCTGCAAGACGGGCCGCGGTCAGCCTAGCAGCCTAGCCTCCCGGTGCAAGCGACGCGCCGCCGTCAGGCCTCGCTTCGGCGGTCGAGGATGCTATGGGACCCGCGCACACGATGGAGCGCGCCATGGACGGACCCACGTCCCACTTCTACTTCTCGCAACGCCTGCGGCTTCACTACGTCGACTGGGGCAACGAGACCGCGCCGCCGATGCTGATGGTGCACGGTGGCCGCGACCATTGCCGCAACTGGGACTGGGTCGCCCAGCGGCTTCGCGAGCGCTACCACATCATCGCGCCCGACCTTCGCGGGCACGGCGACAGCGCCTGGGCGGTCGGCGGCGGCTACGACATGGGCTCCTACATCTACGACCTCGCCCAGATCATCCACCAAAAGGGGATGGCCCCGGTGACGATCATCGCCCACTCGCTGGGCGCCGGCATCGCCCTCAACTACTGCGGCGCATTCCCGGACCAGGTTGCCAAGGTCGTCGCGATCGAAGGCCTGGGTCCCTCGCCGGCGGTGATGGAGGCCCAGGCCAAGCGGGCCGTGGACGAGCGGCTTCGCAGCTGGGTCGCCGATCGCCGTGAGAATTCCGGCCGCGCGCCGCGCCGCTATGCGTCGCTGGACGACGCCGTGGCGCGCATGGCGCATGAGAACCCGCACCTGAGCCCCGAACAGGCCCGCCACCTGACCGTCTATGGCGCCCATCAGAACGAGGATGGCACCTATTCGTGGAAATTCGACAACCATGCCCGCTGGGGCGGCGGCGTCGGCGGCCTGTCGCATCAGGACCAGCAACACCTGTGGCGCCAGATCACGGCGCCGGTCCTGCTGGTGCGGGGCGCCGAGTCCTGGGCGTCGGACCCTGTCGTGGATGGACGCATCCGGCACTTCCGCGACGCGCGTCTCGTCAACTTCGAGGGCGCCGGCCATTGGGTGCACCATGATCGGCTGGACGGGTTCATGGCGGAAACCGAGGCGTTCCTGGCCGACTGATCGGCGTGCAAGACGGGGTCGCGGGCCCGGCGCCCTGCTGATTGGGTGAAACCGCTTGGCGAACGCGCTAAGATTCGCCATGCCGGACGTCGGAAAGGGTCGCCCGGCGCGGCGGTCGGGGGGGAAAACGGTTGGCGTCGTCTAGGCCGTCTCAGGGACCTGCGGAGACCGGCCCGCTGCTTCAGGCGCTGCTGGAGAGGCGCGAGTCGCTGTTGCTGTTCCTGGCGTCGCGGACCCGCTGCATGGCGACGGCCGAGGATCTGATCCAGGACCTCTACGTCAAGGTCGCCGCAGTTGATCCCGGAACAGACGTCCGCGCGCCGGCGGCGCTGCTCTACCGCATGGCCGCTAACCTGATGGTCGATAACGCCCGTAGCCGCCAACGCGCCGCACGGCGGAACGGCCAATGGCAGAGCGAGACCCGGACGACCCTCGGCGGCGAAGACGTGGCCGATGAGCCCGCGGCGGACGATGTCGTGGCGTCGCGCCAGCGCATCCGTCAGCTCGCCGACGCTGTCGCCGCCTTGCCGCCGAAGATGGGCCAGGCGTTCCGGTTGCATAAGCTGGAAGGCCTCACCCAGGCCGACACCGCCAGGGCCATGGGCGTATCGACGAAGATGATCGAGCAGCACATTCAGGCGGCAATACGCCATCTGAGCGAGAGGCTGCGGCCGTGAGCCCGGTGAAATGTCAGGCGAGACCTAGGGGTGAAGCGAGGCGGCGCCGTCTTCATCCCTGTTCAGCGCTGTCCGCGCGGTTCAGGCAGGCCGGTCTATGACGCATTCCTTGCGAGACGAAGATCAGGCGATGGCCGACGCCGGCGCCTGGCTGGCGCGTCTGCAGCGCCATGATCTCAGCGAAGCCGATGGTCTGGAGTTCGAGGCATGGCTCGCCGCCGCGCCCGAGAATGCCGCTGCCTATCGCCGCAGTCTTCGCCTGTGGCAGGAATTCGGGACCCACGCGGAGGCCGTGCTTGGTGATTTGACTGTTGCAGAGCGGCGTCGGGTGTCGCGTCCGTCGCCGAGCCGGCGCTGGCTGGTCGGGGCGGGCGGGTTCGCCATGGCGGCCGGTCTCGCGGCGGTCTTCGTCGTGCCGATGCTCAGCGAGCCTTCGATCCAGACCTACGCGACCGGGAAGGGCCAGCGTCAGCATGTGACCCTGGCCGATGGTTCCGGAATCGACCTCAATGCCGAGACGCGGATCAGTGTCAGGCTCACGCATCAGGCGCGGCAGATCATCCTGGCGGATGGCGAGGCGATCTTCGATGTGACCCACGACGCGCGCCGCCCGTTCACCGTGGCGACGGCGAGCCATACCGTGCGGGTTGTCGGCACTCAGTTCGACGTCCGCGCGCGGGATGGTGATCTGGCGGTCACCGTCGCGCACGGCAAGGTTCTGGTCCGGCCTTCCGAAGGCGCAAGCGGCGGGGGGGCCTTCCTGTTGACGGCGGGCCAGCGGCTGGCGGTTGACCGGGCCGGCGGCGAACGTCTCTCGGCCGTCGATCCGCAGGAGGCGTTCGGCTGGCGAGTGGGACGGCTGGTGTACCGCGCCGAGCCCCTGTCCAATGTGGTGGCGGACCTTAATCGACAGTTCGTCGAGCAAATCGAGATTTCGGACCCGGAACTGGGCCGCATGCCGATCACCGGCGTCATCGTTCTGGACGATCAACCGGCGGTTATGGCGCGCCTGAGCTTGATGCTGCCCGTAAGATCGATACCTTCCGAGCGGGGACTGCTGCTGCTTCGGAAGTAGGGCCTTAAAGCCAGGGCGGAACAGACTATCCTTGCGTACCGGGAGCTGTGGGCCGCCGTCACATGCCTTGTGGCGGCGTGCGGTGTCGGCCTAGCCGCCGAGGCGGCGCCCGCGCGCATCCTGTTTGACGTGGCTCCCCAGGCCTACCCCGAGGCCCTCCTCGACATCGCCCAGCAGGCCAACATCACCCTGATTGGAGCGGCCGCCTGCAACGGCGTCTCCACCCGCCGACTCAACGCGACCATGACCGTGGAGCAGGCGCTCAACACGACCCTCGCCGGCGCACGCTGTACGTGGCGGTTGATTGCCCCCGGCGCCGTGGAGATTTCGCCGCTGCCGCGCATCGACCCGCCCCGCCCGGAGCCGCCGGTGACGGTGTCCGAAGTGCTGGTGACGGCCACCAAGCGCGTGCGGAACGCGCGGGAGCTGGCGGTGGCGGTTACGGCCATTCCGCGTGAGGGCTTGGAGACGACCGGCGCGTCTGACGCCGGCGAAGCGGCGAGCCAATTCGCGGGCGTGCTGGTGACGAACCTGGGGCCGGGCCGAAACAAGCTTTTGCTGCGGGGCCTGTCCGACGGCGCCCACACAGGACGCACGCGCTCCACCGTGGCCACCTATCTCGACGACGTTCCAGTCAACTACAACGCCCCCGATCCTGACCTGCGGCTGGTCGATGTTGATCGCGTGGAGGTGGCGCGGGGGCCGCAAGGCGCCCTGTTTGGCGCCGGGTCGCTGAGCGGCGTGTACCGGATCGTGACCCGAAAGCCGGATGTCGGTGACTTCTCCGCTGAAGTCCGCGCCACCGGCTCCACCACACGGGGCGGCGCCCACAGCGGCGCGGTGGAAGGCTATGTGAACGTGCCGATCACCCCGATCGCCGTCGCCATCCGGCTTTCAGCCTATGAGGAGATTCAGGGCGGATACCTGGACGACGTGCTCCAGCAGCGTAGCAACGTCGACCAGACACAGCGGCGCGGCGCCCGGCTGATGGTCGCGTTCGAGCCCAATGACGCGTGGTCGGCCAGCATCACGGTCGCGGGCCAGCACCTGCGGTCGCGGGACACGCACTACACGACCCCCGGCATGGGCTTGACCCGCGCCGTCCGAATCCCCGAACCTCACGTGAACGACATCGAACTGGCGACCGGAACCGTGAAGCGGTCTTGGGGCTGGGCGGACCTGGTCTCGTCGACGGGCCTGGTGCGGCACCGCTACGGCAGCGTCTATGACGCCACGGCGACCAAGCAGCTCTACACGGTCACGGGCACCACCTCGGCCTACGCCGAGCGCACTCGCACCCGGATGCTGGTGGAGGATCTGTATCTTACGTCACGCGGGGCCGGACGGATCGAGTGGCTGGCTGGACTTTACGGCTCGTACACGCTGGTGAATTCGCCCACAGAATACCTCGTGCAGGTGCCCCGCGCGCCGCTGTTCCCCGTCTACGCGGACACGCGCAAGGACAAGGTTCGCGAGCTGGCGGCCTATGGGGAACTGGCCTATCGGCTGCGACCTGACTTGACCCTCGCGGTCGGGGGCCGGGTCTTCAGTATCGAGACCAAGACCGAATCCGTCGTCGTCTCGGAAAACTTTACCCCCCGCAGCCTGGACCGTCAGACCGACTTCCAGGGCTTTTCGCCGAAAATCTCATTGCAGTGGGCCTTCCGGCCTGACGCTCTGGTCTATGCCGTGGCCTCGGAAGGCTATCGCTCTGGTGGGGTCAATTCGGGGGGCGCGGTGCCGCTGCCCCCGCAGCGCGAGACGTTTAGACCGGATCGGCTGATCAACTATGAGGTCGGGCTCAAGCTGGAGGGGCTCTCGCGCCGGCTCTCGCTCAACTCGGCGGTTTTCTACGATGTCTGGAGGGACATTCAGACCGACCAGTTCCGCCCGTCCGGCATCCCATACACCACCAATGCCGGGGACGCCCGGGTGCTGGGTCTGGAGACCGAACTCGCGGTGCGGGTCGACGGGTTCACAGCCCAGATCAACGGCCGGGCCTCGGCGATCAGGACCTCGAACGCAAACTCGGATTTCACGGCGAGATTCGTGAATGGGCTTCCCGGTGCCCCTGCGCTCTCGGGCGGCGCGTTGCTGAGCTATGAGCGTATCCTGTTCGGGGATTGGACCTTCCGCCTGGTCGGGCAGGCGACGTATGTGGGGCGCTCCAGGGTAACTTTCGACGCCAGCCAACCCAAGACCGGCGGGTTTGCCCGAACGCGACTCTCGGCCGAGGTCTTCGGGGCCGTGCGGGGCAAGCCGGTGGCGATGCAGGTCTACGTCCTCAATCCATTCGATTCGTTCAGCGATACCTTTGCCTTTGGAAACCCTTTCAACCCGGCCCAGATCCGACAGATCACGCCCCAGCGTCCGATCACGGTGGGCGTGACGCTCGCGGCCTCCATTTAATTTCACCCCGACCTAGGGAAGCGGCCGCCGTGCGACGTCTTCCCCTTCGATCCCGGGCCTTCTGGAGAGGCTCTGGTCGGAAAACGCGTCCCTGATCCGGGCGTATAAGGTCGGATGTAGCGCGCGTACCGAGCCCAGGTCGCGCTGCTGAGGACTGGGGCGGCCCTGACGAGGAGAGCGTCAGGGCCGCGCTTTCCGTTGGCGACACCCATGAGAATCCAATTTGGCCCGTCGCGCTTACGGTGCTAAGGTGCTTTTGTTGCTTGCGGCCTGATCATGCCGTGCAAAGCGCGCGCCGGCTCTCCAGTCACCGTCGTGTGCACAAGACCTACCGCCCCGGCACGAGGACGTCACACCTCTGTCGGGGCTTCTTGTTTGGGGTTTGCGGCTCTCAAACACGCCTCCGAGCTACCTTGGCGCTTCCTCTGTTTTATTGACGCCTTGTAGATTAGCGTCATAGACGGGCGACGCAACTCAGCCGCGGGCCGGGGAGGACCCAATGACGCTGACCAACAGCCGCGAAACCTCCGCCCTCGACGCGCAGCGCGCCTATCTCGAAGCCAACAACGGCATCAAGGGTCTGACTATTCTGGAGCCGCGCGAGGCCGCCCACGCCACGGCGCTATTCCGGCGCGACGGGTTCGTGGTCATCGCCGATGTTCTGAGCCGCGAGCAGACCGAGGTACTGCGCCTAGGGTGCGACGCTGTGATCCATGAGATCCTGGCCCTGGACGATGGGCGAAAAGGCAATCGCGGCTCACACCGCTATTCGTTCGGCGGGTCCAGCCTCACACGGAGCCAGCTTCACCGGCCGGAGTGGCAGATGCTGCTCGACCTGCCGATCGTCACCCAGGTTGTGACGGCGATCTTCGAGTCCTCGGACTATGTGCTCCGCGCGGCCAGCGGCGACTTCTGCCTGCCCGGCGCGGTTGAGTACCAGCCCCTCCATTCCGATGTCCGCGATTGGCTGGACCCAAAGCGCACGCCGTTCAGCGCCTTCCATGACCCGCGTGGGCAGCTCACGATCCGCGACCTGCCGTGCCCCTACGTCTGCGTGAACTTCCTGCCGCAGGCTGTGACACGGCTCAACGGCCCGACCCGGCAGATCCCCGGCACCCAGCACGCGCGCGTCCTTATTCCGAGCCTGAACGAAGAGCCGGAATGGATGCGCCTGAGCACCGTCTGCCCGGCGCCGGCGGGGGCGATCATGGTCCGTGACGTTCGCGCCTGGCACGGAGGCACCCCTAACGTGTCGGACGCCGTCCGCGCGATCCCGAACCTCGAATTCTACGCCCCCTGGTTCCGCGAGCCGATCGTTCCGGGCATCAGCTACGCTGACTACCGGCGTCTTTCCCCACACGCCCAGCGGCTGGTGCGCCATTGCGTGGCCGACTCCAGCGAAACCCTGGTCACCGGCGCGACCCTGAAAGCGCCCTGAGGCCCGCATGGACTATCGCAACCTCGGTCGATCGGCCCTCAAGGTCAGCACGCTCTGCCTCGGAACGATGAACCTCGGTCCGCGCACGCCGGAGCCCGAAAGCTTCCAGATTCTGGGTGACGCGGTCGCCGCCGGCATCAACTTCATCGACACCGCCGACCAGTACGGCGGCCATCTTGGGGTCGGGGCGACCGAGGCGCTGCTCGGCCGATGGTTTTCGCAGGACCGAGGTCGCCGCGACCGGATCGTCCTGGCGACCAAGGTCCATGAGCCGATGTCGCCCGACGTCAACGACCGCGGCCTTTCGGCCCGGCACATCCGGCTGGCCTGCGAGGCGAGCCTGAAGCGGCTGAAGGTCGATCACATCGACCTCTACCAGATGCATCACATCGACCGGTTGGCGCCGATGGACGAGATCTGGCAGGCGATGGACCAGCTGACCGCCCAGGGCAAGATCATCTATGCCGGCTCCAGCAACTTCCCGGGCTGGAAGATCGCCCAGGCCAATGAGCGCGCGATGGCCGCGCGGCGACTGGGCCTGGTCTGCGAGCAGAGCCTCTACAACCTCATCGAGCGGCGGGCGGAGCTGGAGGTCATCCCGGCGTGCCGCGAGTATGGGTTGGGGGTCATCACCTGGAGCCCGCTGGCCGGTGGACTGCTAGCCGGCCCCTCCGCGGATTCTGCGGGACGGCGTCAGGCTCCTGCGCTTGCCGAGGCGGCGTATGCGCGAGCGGCCCAGCTCGCGCAGTTCGCGGCGCTATGCCAGGACCTGGCCGAGGCGCCCGCCGTGGTGGCCCTGGCCTGGCTGCTGCATCAACCCGGCGTCACGTCGACCATTGTCGGCCCTGGAAGCCGCGCCCAGCTTGCCGCGGTGCTGGGTGCGCCACAGATGCAGCTGACCCTCGAGACTCTGGCCAGGATAGACGCGATCTTCCCGCCCTGCGGCCCGGCGCCCGAGGCCTATGCCTGGTAGCCGGTCTGCGGATCCGACGGGCTGGCCCCAGGGCTTCATCGCGGTCGACGGCGGGCGGCTCGCCTATCGCCGGGCCGGCGGCGGGGGGCCGGCCTTGGTGCTATCGCACGGCCTCACCGACAACGGGCTCTGCTGGGGATCGTCGGCATCCGCGCTGGCCGCCGACGGCTACGACGTCGTCCTGTTGGACGCGCGCGGCCACGGCTTGAGCTCGCGGATCAAGGCCGGGATGACGCAGGATCCGGCCGACGACATCGCCAAGGCGGCCCAGGCCCTGGATCTCACCGCGCCGATCCTCATGGGTCACTCGGTCGGCGCCCGCGCCAGCGCGGATTGCGCGGCGTCCCATCCCGGCCTGGCCGCCAAACTCATCCTGGAGGATCCGCCCCTTCTGCCACGCTTCGACGCCACCATGCTCGAAACGCGGCGGGCCAGGTTTCGGGCGCAGGTGGGCGACCTTCAGGCCCTGTCGGCGGCCGAGATCATCGCCTGGGGACGGAAAACTTCGCCGGGTTGGGATGAACACGAGTTCCCGGCCTGGGCCACGGCGAAGCACCAGGTCGATCCAGACGCCTTCCCGATGTATCGGACGCCATGGCAGGCCGTCATCGCCGCGATCACGGTTCCGACCCTCATGGTGTGCGGCGATGCGGCGTTTGGCGGGCTCGTCACGCCGGCCTTGGCCGAAGAGGCGATGGCCCTCAATCGCAGGGTCACCGTCGCGCGCATTGAGGCCGCCGGGCACAATGTGCGCCGAGAGAATTTTCCCGCGTTCATGTCGGCCTTACGCGAATTCCTGGCCGGCTGAACCGCGCCGCGGCAGGTCTCTAGTCCGCCCGCGCCGGCTCTGGCTCCCCATTCGCGCTTGCGCTTGGCAAGGCGCGGGCTCCGTCGCCGACCAGCGAGAATGCGGCCCAGTAGTAGGGGTGTGAGTAGTCGTCGTTGCGCGCGATGAAACTGCGCTCCGCCGCGGCCAACGCTTCGCCCTGGGTCGTCGCCTTGGAAGTGAAGACAGCGGACATCAGGGTCTCGGTCGCCGCCGAGTCGACCTCCCAGTTCGAGACCAGCAGGTTGCGCGCGCCCGCGTAGGTAAAGGTCGACACCAGACCGCCCAGCGCCGCGCCGCCGCCGCCGTCCTCCAGCCCCGCGCCGGTGTCGCAAGCCGAGAGCACCACGAGGTCGGCATCGAGTTGAAGATCGGGAATCTCGCTGGTGTCGAGGAGGGAGTCGCTGCCCTCGCCGCCCTGAGAGGTCACCAAGGCCGGCTGCAGGCAGCCGTTGGCCTGCGGGAGCAGGCCGTGGGTCGCGAAGTAGAGTACGCGATACTGATCCAGGGCGCCTTCGAACCCGCCGCCGCGCTTGACCCGCTGGTCCGTGAAGTCCGCCCCGACGACCACGTTGTCCGGCGCGCCTATGACCCTGGCCACAAAGCGGACCTCGGTGGCGGCCTCGGGCAGCTGTGGCATTCGGCGCAGTTGCTGGCGGAAATTGGTGCAGAAGTCCGCGCCGCCCGCCATGGCGACCGACCAGGCGGGCGCCACCACGCTAGGAAATGCGTCGTCACCGGTGGGGATCACGGGGTCGGCAAACCCCATGAACGGCTTGGGCGCCCGGCTTGGGCGGCTGCGCCGGGTGTTCCAGAACGCGGCCGTCGAGACCGAGACCGAGGTTTCCAGTCGAGAGGCCACCCAACTGACGCCGCGATAGGCGACCTCAGCCTTCCGTTCGCGCGCGACCTCGACGTTGGCCGCCATGGCCTGTTGGCTCTGAGCGTCGGTGACCAGGGCGCCGATGGGAATGCCCACCATGGTCGGGTCCGGCTGGTAGATCAGCCGCTTGATCCCCTGCAACTGCGGCGCGATCGGCCCGAGCAGCGCCTGGTACATCTGGTAGGCGAGGGCGACATCCCATCGGCCCAGAAGGCCGTCCGCGACATCGCTGAGGGGCGCCCGGAGCCGTGCCGACATCTCGCGCGCCTGGCTGCGGCTGAGGTCGATCGCATAGGGCCGCACTTCGTTGCGGGTGATCAACAGGCCATAGCCCCGCTCGGCCAGCAGCATGACCTTCAGATAGGCCTCGCCGTCCTTGAGCTCGCTCTGCAGATCCTTGCTGCTGACTGTCGTGCTGAGAGCGGTGGCGTACTTGGGGTTGGCGTCGAACAGCCGCTGTTCGAGTTCGTTGGCCTCCTTGCGCAAGGCGTCGAGCTCGGCGTCGACCTTCTCCCGCGCTGCACCAGCGTAGGCGCCGCCGCGCTGGAGCTGGCGGATTTCCTGATCCTTCTGGCTGATGAGCCGCAGCGTCGCGTCGCGCGCCCGCGAGATGCCCGCGCTGGCTGAGCCCTCAGAACTGAGCCGTTCGGCGAACTGCAGGGCCGCGGCGGCGATGGACTCGCCGACCAACGCCTCCGAGCTGGCGAAGAAGCGCTGTGCCTCGGCGGCTTTGACGCCCGGGTTGTCGCCGATCCGCTTCAGCAGGATGTCGAAATAGGCGCTCGCCGCGTCGGCTGAAGCGCCGACCGCGCCGCGCTTGCTTTGGAAGATGGAGAACGCCCGCTCGAAGTCGGCCAGGGCTTCCTCTTCCATGCCGCTGGCCGCCTTGGCGCGCGCCAGTTCGAGGATGAACCGCCCCAGGGGCAAAGAATCCGCGTCATGGACCTCGTAGGCGGCGAGGGCGGCCTCGAGCCGGCGGACCGCCAGGAGCGGCGCACCCTCGACGCGGTCCATCCCGGCCATGTCGACCTGGAGCCTGACCACCAGCCAGGGCGCGGCCGATCCCAGCACATCGCTCGCGCGGGGCCGGCCCAGGATGTCGATCGCGGACTGCAGGCTTTGCCGCGCCTCGGTCCGCTGACCGAGCGCGTCCTGGCTGGTGCCGATGATCTGCCAGGCCTGCGCATCCCGGATGGCCTCGCGCTCGTCAGCCGAAAGCTGCAGGCTGGGCATCTTGCCCTGGGCGTTCAGAGCCAGGGCCGCCGCGTGGCCCAGGCGAAGGTCGGGGCCGACTGTGGAGACCAGTCCCGCTGCGGGCGGCCCGGCGGCCCGGGCCCGCAGCGCGATGGCTTGTCGGGCCAGGTCGAGCGCTTCGTCGAACCGGCGCTGGTTCCGCGCGTGCGCCGCGCGCATGTTTAGCGACAGAGCCCTGAGGCTGGCGCTGTTGGCCTCGGCGACCAAGGGTGCGGCGGCCTTGAAATAGGCTTCGGCCTCGATCGCCCGGCCGGCATTGGAGGCATTGATCGCGACGTTCAGATAGGCCTCGGCCTGATCGACCAGACTGAGACGCTCCAGCGACGTGCCCGCCAGCTGGCTGAACCGCGACTCGGCGTCGCCGAATTGCCACAGCTGGGCCTCGCGGTAGGCCGCCTCCTTCTGCTTGGCCGGCGAGTTGGCGCTGGCTTCGGCGACGGCGTTCAGGTTCTCGATCTGGCCGCCGAGAACGGTGCCGAGGTTGACGGATTGCTCATTCGTCGGTGCGGGCGGCTTGGCGCGGCCCAGCGCGACCTTGACCCCCGTCGCAAGGACGTCGGCGATCGCGCCATAACCCTCCGCGGCGACAACACGGCCCTTTCCGGTCGCCTGGTAGACAACGTAGCTGGCGTCCAGCGGCCGCGTCCGGCACGCCGCCAGGGTGGTCTTTCCAAGGGCGGGGTCGGGCGTGGCCTGGCCGGTATCGCACGCGGCCCGCTCGGCCAGGCTCGCACGCCAGGCCGCGGTCGCCTGGGCGGTATCGGAATGGAAGGCGTAAATACGCCCCAGGGTCTGGGTCCAGCCCCGGCACATCACCCGCCACGCGCGCTGGCCTGCGCGAGCGGCGAGCGGGTCGTCCCAGTCGCGCACGGCGGTGCAGACGGCGCCGCTCCGCGCGCTGCGGCCCAGGCTGTAGTCCTCGCGGGGCGCCGCCCCGGCGACCTGGGCGCACAGCGCCAGCATCAGGCCGGCCAACGCCGGGATCCAGGAGCTGCGACTGCAGACAGGGCGATCCAGCCTGGGGTACCGCGACTCCTTCCAGACTTCCTCGTTGGTGGCGCTGGCGACCGTCGGGTCGGCCGTGCCGGAGGCGGC